>DATHJM010000477.1:0-3510 GCA_035489775.1 Burkholderiales bacterium | reverse complement strand
TCACCCCGGCGGTTCATTAGCGCGGCTATTGGCATGGCCTCGGACGGCCATCCCGCACGCCGCGGTGAGCAGTCCGGCGAGTGAACGTGCGGAGGGCAGGTCCTGTGCTAGGGTGGCGCATGACTTCGCTGACTCCCGCCCGCACCGGTTCCGAACTGTTCGATGTAAACCAGCATTTCTACGACGCGCTGTGGACCGACGCGCGCCTGATCGAGCCCGAACGCTTCAACACCTGGCCGCTGGTCCGCACTCTGCTCGCGCCCGTGCAGCGCCGGCTGGAGGTCGCGCCCGGACTGCGCCCGCGCCTGCCGATCGAGGGTACGCAGTTCATCGACATCAGCGCGCCGGCGCTGGCGAAACTGCGCGCGCGTGGAGGCTCCGGGACTCTCGGTTCCATCACCGCCCTGCCCTACGGCGACGGGGTGTTCGATCTGATCTGCGCCTTCGACGTGATCGAACACGTCGAAGACGACGAACGCGCTCTAGCGGAGCTCTCCCGCGTGGCCTCGCCCGGGGCGGCGCTCATCACCTCGGTGCCGCTGCATCCGGCGCAGTGGACGGGTTTCGACGATTTCGTCGGTCACCGCCGCCGCTACGAGCCGGGAAAATTGACGGACAAGCTGGCGCGACACGGCTTCGCCGTGGAGCGCAGCGCGGTTTTCGGGATGCAACCGAAATCCTCGCGCCTGCTCGACCTTGGAATGTGGTTCCTGACCCACCGGCGCGCGCAGGCGATGTGGTTGTACAACCGCGTGATGATGCCGCTGGGCGTGCGCTTTCAAAAACCGCTGGCGCTGGCCGAAGGCCTGATCGACACCGCCGAAGTCGGGGAGATCCTGCTCCTGTGCCGGCGACAAACCGGCTAGAACGGGATATCGTCGTCCATGTCGTCGAACTTGCCGGCGGGTTTCTTGGCGGCCTTGCCCTCGCCTGCGGCGGCGGGCTCCTTCGCTTCCCGGGCACCCGCGTCGCCCGCCCCTTGCCGGCTGCCGAGCATCTGCATGCGGTCGGCGACGATCTCGGTGGTAGTGCGTTCCTTCCCCTCCTTGTCCTGCCACTTGCGCGTGCGCAAGGATCCTTCGATGTAGACCTGCGAGCCCTTCTTCAGATACTCGCCGGCGATTTCCGCGAGACGGCTGAAGAACACCACGCGGTGCCATTCGGTGCGTTCCTGCTTTTCGCCGCTTGTCTTGTCTTTCCAGGTATCCGTGGTGGCGACCGAGATGTTGGTGATCGCTCCGCCCTCCGGGGCGTAGCGCGTCTCGGGATCGCGCCCCAAATTGCCTACCAAAATGACTTTGTTGACCGATGCCATTTAACTTTCTCCTCCGATAATTTCCGTCGCCGCCCGCTCGTCGAACGATTCAGGATACACCGTTAGTCGGGCAATGCCTTCTTCGGGCACTACCACCGCTTCGCGCACGCCGCGCAGACGAACGACCTTCTCGCGCAGCGCGACAGCATCGCCCCCGGCACGCGCGGGACAGGTCCGCTCCGCGGAATTACCCGCAATGCGCATGCCCGAGGCTACTCCCAGCCATAACGCAATGACCGCGAATCCGAATACAAACACCGAGGCCTCCCCGAAATGCTGCGTCAGCCAGCCGCCGATCGCCCCGCCGGCGAACAGGCCCGGCGCGCGGGTCGTGTTGTATCCGGCTGCACAATCACCCCTTGGAGGAAACCGCGCCCACCTCGCCTGCGGCGCGGGCTCGCTTTCCATACACCCACTCGAACAAGGGGGAGGCCATCAGCGTGGTGACGATCGCCATCAAGACCATGATGGAGAAAAGCGCCGGTTCGATGATCCCCTTCTGCAGGCCGATGTTGAGAATGATCAGCTCCATCACGCCGCGCGCGTTCATCAGCGAGCCCACCGCCATCGCGGTCCGGTTGTCTTCGCCGGCGAGGCGCGCGGCAGCCCAGCAGGCAACGCCTTTGGCCGCGATCGAGGCGATGAGCACGACTGCGGCGATAAGGAGCAGTTCGGAGCTGTTCACCATGTCGAGCCGCGTGTTCAAGCCCGAAAACGTGAAGAACATCGGCAGCAGGAACACCACGGCGAACGGTTCGAGCTGCCGCCTGAGCTCCTGGGTGAGAAAACCGCGCGGCATCGCCACGCCGAGCAGAAAGCCGCCGAAAACGGCGTGAATGCCGACTGCATCCATCGCCCATGCGGCAAGCATCAGCAGCATCAGCACCACGCCGAGCAGGCCCGGGCTGATTTTCCGTTCTGCTTCGGCCAGCCGGCCCAGGGGCGCGAGGAGCTTGTGCCCGGCGAACACCATGAGCAGCGCATAGCCGATCCCGCCTGCGAAGGCCTTTACCGCCACCACGGCTCCGCCGCCAAAGGTCGCGAGCACGACGGCAAGCACGCACCACGCCGCCGCATCGTCGATCGCGCCGGCGGCGAGCACGAGCGTGCCGAGCGCCGTTCCGGTGAGACCCCGGTCGTGGATGATGCGGGCGAGCACCGGAAAAGCCGTGATGGCGATGGCCGCGCCGAGGAAGAGAATCGCCTCGAACGTGCGCGTCTTCCCGGAGAAAAGCCCCGGCACCTCCACCAGCCAGAGCGCGAGCGCCGTGCCGACGATGAACGGCACCAGCATTCCCGCGAGGGATACCGAAACGGCGCTGCGCATGCGGCTGCGGAAGAGCTCCGCATTGAACTCCACGCCCACCAGGAACATGTAGAGCCCGATGCCGAGCTGCGCGAAGACATACAGCGTCTTGAGCGATTCCGGCGGGAACAGGAACTGCTGCGCGCCGGGCCAGAAGAGACCGAACAGGGACGGCCCTATAAGCACGCCGGCGATCACTTCGCCGATGACTTGCGGCTGGCCGCAGCGCCGCACCACCCAGCCGACCGCCCGGCAAGCGGCCAGGATGAAGAACATCTGCAGGAAGAACGCGACGGAAAGCTCGGCTGAAGTCATGGCGGGAGGCGCAAGAGTATAGCGGCAAGTCGCGCGCCCTCTCCATGCCGCACCCGGCGATTCGGGGTCCGGACGCTCACGGGGGTAGCGAAGGTGCCGCGGAATTTCGTATACTAGCGGGTTGGGCTTCTCTCACTGACCGATGGACCAGATCCGCATCCGCGGCGCGCGCACTCACAATCTCAAGAACCTGAACGTCGATCTGCCTAGAAACCGGCTGATCGTGATCACGGGGCTGTCGGGCTCCGGAAAATCCTCGCTCGCCTTCGACACGCTCTACGCCGAAGGACAGCGCCGCTACGTCGAGTCGCTTTCGGCCTACGCGCGCCAATTCCTGCAGCTGATGGAAAAGCCCGACGTCGATCTGATCGAGGGCCTCTCGCCCGCGATCTCGATCGAGCAGAAGGCGGCGAGCCACAACCCGCGCTCGACCGTGGGCACCATCACCGAGATCCACGACTACCTGCGCCTGCTGTACGCGCGGGTCGGCACGCCGTACTGCCCGGACCACTCGGAGCATCCGCTGGCCGCGCAGACCGTGTCGCAGATGGTCGACGCGGTGCTGGCGATGGAA
>DATHJM010000476.1:0-5519 GCA_035489775.1 Burkholderiales bacterium | reverse complement strand
TCGAGTGGGAAAATAGGACGATGCGGAGAATGATTTTCAGATACTTGCCGGCATTGATGTTTGCCGGGGCCGCGATGGCCCCCTTGGGATCGCACGCCGCCGACGTCAGCCCGATCGTCAAGGGGGGCTTCGATTTCGGGGGAGACACCGTGGTTTCGGTGGATTTGAGCGGCAGCGGAGGCAGCTCCTCGAAATCGGTCAAGGCCCATCAAGGAGGCTTCGTCGGCCTCGGAGCCTCGATTCTCATGGATTCAAGGGTGCTCGAAGCGGAGGTCTCGCTCTCGTACAAGTTCTCGAGCATCATCGCGCAGAACGCCGACATCGATTGGACCGTGTTCCCGCTCGATGCGCTGGTCTTCTATCGCCTCCCCAACTTTCGTCTGGGCGGCGGCCTGACGTACCACCTGGATCCGACCCTCAAGGGCAGGAAGGCGGCGAGCAGCTTGAACGCCAGATACGACGATGCCCTCGGCTACGTGCTGCAGGCCGACTATGTGCTGGACAAGAGATTCAACTTTGGCGTGCGCTACACGAGCGTCGACTACAAGCTGCACAGTCAAACGACACCTTCGATCTCGGCGACGCCGCTGGCGCCAAGCACCAGGGCCAGCGGCTTCGGGATCGTTTTCAGCATGGTGGGCTTCTGATTCCCCACCCGGGGGCGATCCGCCGATCCGGCGGCCCCGCCTTCAAGCCACCAGGCTGAGCGGCTTGGGCTCGGCGATTCCGAAGCCCTGGGCGAAGTTGACGCCGACCTTGCGAAGCATCGGGAGGGTATCGGCGTGCTCCACGAATTCGGCGATGGTCTGCATGCCGAGCTTCTGGCAGCAGCCGTTGAGTTCCAGCAGTTTCGACAAGGCCTCCGGATTCCTGTGGATGTTGCGTACGACGCTTCCCGAGAGCTTGATGACCTGCGCGCCGGCGTCCTTGTAGCCCCGGGCGATCACCTCGACGCTGGAAAAATCCGAGACCACGATGGCGCACCCCAATGACTTCAGGCGGGTGATCGTCTGCTTCGCGGCGTCGGGGAACTTCGCCATCTGCCGTGCCGACATCTCGAACCACAGCCTGTTGGGCGGAATTTTCGTTTCCTTGAGCTGATCGCGCACCTGGCCCCCGAAATCCTTGTCGCAAATCGTGTCGTCGGCCAGATTGAGGTTGAAGCGCGGAAGGTGCCAATTGGGCTGGGAGCTCTGTTTTTCGGCCGTCCACCTCAAGACCTCGCGCACCACCCATCGGTCCAGCAGCGCCGTCAAATGGTTCGCCTCGAGTATCGGGAAAAAAGTTCCGGGCGGCAGCAGCTTGTCCTCCTCCTCGCGAAAGCGGACGAAGATCTCCAGATGCTTGTAATCCAGTTTCGCCGACTCGACCTGCACGATCGGCTGGCAAAACAGCGTGAACGAACCTTTCTTCAGCGCCTCGGTGAAGTGCCCGGCGGTCCGGAACCGCGACTGGATATCGTCGGCTTGGGTCATCGCGGCATTGCGATCTAGACTTTCCTGGTGCGTTCGCGCGCGATGCTGATCGGCGGAATCCAGGGCTTGTCCGCCCAGGCGACGCCCACGCGCGCCACCTGCGCGTCGATGAGATAGGGCCGGCCTTCCACGGTCGCCTTGCGCGCGCGCGCAAGCGCCGCCCTGAACTGCTCGTGCGACTCGGCGACTTCTCCGTCGACGCCAAACCCCTTCGCGATCTGCGCCATGTTCATGTCCGGGCTGCCGAGATAGTCGTGCACGAACTGCCGCCTCTGCACCATCTTTCCGCCGGCGGTTTTCTCGATGACGCGGCTGTGCGGACCGCCGTAGGCGTGATTGTTGTAGACGACGGTGATGACCGGCAGCTCCAGGCGCGCCATGTTCCATAGCGCGGTGGGCCCGAAAATGAACTATCCGTCGCCCACCAGGCAGATCACCTGCTGGTTCGGGCGCGCGAGCTTCACGCCCGCCGCGGTGCCCACCCCCGAGCCGAGGTGCGCCCCGTAGTAGAAAAAGAGCTCGCGCCCGCCCTCCGGGTTGAAATCGAAGCCGTGCAGCACCACCGAACCGGCCTCGTGGACGATGATCGCGTCCTTGTCGGCAAACTGCGCGATTTCCCAGGTCACGCGGTCGGCGAGCATCGGGCTGCGGTCCCACTCGGGGTTCTTCGACACCAGGGCTCGCAGCGTCCTCGCCTTCTCGCTGAAGCGCTGCACTTCCTGCGCGCGTTCCCTCGCCTTCTTGTAGGACGCGGAAGTCATGATTCCCTCGACCGCGAAAATCAGGTCGTCAAGACCGTAGGCGACGTCCGCAACCAGGGGAACTTCGGTGTTCATGACGTTGCCCATGCTCCAGCTGTCGATGCGCATGTCGATGAACTTCGCCTCGCGCGCGACGATCGGCTGCGGGCTGTTGTGCTGGAGCTTGTTGCCGACGTTGATGACGACGTCCGGGTTCTTCGGGAAATCGAGCGAGGCGAGCCGTGCAGCGGGCGGACTGCCGACCCAGAGCGGATGCGTCTCGGGGAAATTCGCGTAGATCTGCCGCGCCTGCGTCACGGGCATCCCGAGCAGCTCGGCGAGCTTCACCGCCTTGGCCGACGCCTTGGCCGTATAGATCTCGTCCCCGGCGATAAGGAGCGGCATTTTCGCCTCGACGAGGAGCTTCGCGGCGCGCTCGACTTCGGCCGGGTTGGGCCGCACGCGCATGCGCGGGTCGACTTTCTCCCGGACGATGATCTCGGCGTAGGTCTTTTCGTCGTTCAGGTCCGAGTGCCAGGAAACATAGCTCGGCCCGTAAGGCGGCGTCCACGCAGCCTTGAAGCCGCGGCGCACGGTCTCCGGAATCATGTCGGCGCGCCGCGCAAGCCACGAGTACTTGGTCATCGGCTGGACGATCTGCTCCTGGTTGGCGACTTCCTCGAAGCCGTCGCGCCCGGCGCGGCGGCTCTGGTCGGTCCGGTAGCTGTAGAAAACCAGCGGAGTCTGCTCCTTGAACGCGTTGAACATCTGCCCCATGGCGTTCATGAGGCCGACCACCGCCGCCTGCATCACGATGGTCGGCTCGCCGGAAGCTTTCACGTAGCCCGCGGCCATCGCGGCCCCCGGGCCTTCGTGCGGCGTGAGGATGTACTTGAGCTGCGGCCGGTCGACCAGCGCTTCGTAGAACTGCGCGTCCTCGCTCGCCGAGTTGCCGAAAACGTACTTGACTCCCGAGGCGATCAGCTGCTCGGCGAAGCACTCCCCGCCCGTTCCCTCGACCATCCTGATCGCATCGGGTGCGATGCGCGGCGTTCCTTGAGCGTGGGCGATCGGGACGAGCGATTCAAGGATGGCTTCCGCGGAGGCGAGCGAAATTCCTGCAGTGGTCAGGCCTTTCAGGAACCCGCGCCGTGAAATCGAGCGCGACAGATAGCGCGCGACCAGTTCTCTCATGATGTTCTCCTGTTCCCGGGTCGGGTTATTTTTGCGATGCGGCCGCCTGCCGTCCGTAGGTTGCCGCGAGATAGTCGGCCATGGTCCTCACTTCATCCTCGGTCCACAGGGCGCCGCGCCCTACCATGCGGTAGAGCGTGCTCTCCCAGCCTCTGCGGTCCTGTCGATGGTCCTGCCACATCGTCGGGGCGTGGCACTGAAAGCATTTGCCGACGAGGAGTTCTTTCCCCGGCGCGTCGGGGAACGCGGGCGGCTTGGCCGGTTGCGCCTGCGCCGCCGGCGCCAGGAGCAGGCTGCAGAATAGAATCGCAAGGACCGGCTTACAGGAAAAAGGCATGGTGACTGCTCCTATCTTTGCCGGCAACGATAAGCCGGGCTTCGCGGCAGTGTCAATCGGGGCTCATCGCGCCGCCCGGACGGGGGCATCGGGAACGAGCTGGATCCCGACCCAGAGCGCGCGCGGCGCGCCCGGTGCGTAGAACGTCTCGTTCACCTGGGCGCCCGGCGCCGCCAGATTGCCGCCCGGGAAAAAGTTCTGCTGCAGCGCGCCGGTGGTGGCGTAGCGCCGGTCGAAGACGTTACTCAGCTTCGCGAAGAGCCGCAAGCCCCGATCCAGCTTGTAGTCGAGGTTCAGATTGAGCAGCGCGTAGCCGGCGATCTCGCCCGGGCCCAGGAAATTCACCCCGTCGGGCTGATGCCGGTTGTTGTCGTTGCCGCGCGCGAACTGCCGGGACACCGCGACCGCGCTGGCGCCGACGGTCGTCCTGTCCGTCAGATCGTAGTTCGCGGCGGCATTCAGATGGTGCCGCGGGATCCCGGGTATGCGGTTGCCGGGCGAAACCTGGATGTCGCCGTTCGCGTCCGCGGTGCTGTTCGCCTGGGAAAAAAGCACGGCGGACGACTGGTAGGCCGCGTCGATCAGGCTGTAGTTCAGCGCCCAGGAGAATTTTCCTTCCGAGCGCTCGAGCGCCGCTTCCAGGCCTTGCCTGCGCGTCTTTCCGAAGTTCGTGAAGAAGCCGGAGCTCGCCGAGGAACTCACGAACAGGATGTCGTCGTAGCTCATGGTACGAAACAGCGTCGCATTCCAACGCAGTCCCGAAGCAGTCCGCGCGCGAACTCCGGCCTCGAGCGTGCGCGACACGACCTGCCTGAGCGGCGGATCGGAGGCCATGGCGTTCGGCAGATGGCAGGGACTGTTGGGGTCCGCGCAGCCCAGCTCGACGGGCGAAGGCGGGCGGTTGCCCTGACTGAAGCCAGCGTAGAAGCCGGGCGCGCCCTCGGGTGTGTAGGACACGCCCGCGGCAGGATTCAATTTCGCGAACCTCAGGTCGTTTCCCAGTCCCACAGCGGGCGGAGGCAAAGGCGGCGAAAGCCCGTCCACCGTGCGGACCCGCGTGAAGTTGTAGCGAGCGCTCCCGGTGAGATGCCATCGCGGGCTGGGCGAATTCGTGTCCGTGACGAACAGGCTTGCCGTCGCGCTTCCGCCTTCCAGATTCACGATCTCGGTCTCCCCTCCGGTGGGCATCGCGCTGCGGTCTGCGTTGAAACCGCCGAGCTGGTAGCTCTGGCGGAAATCACTCACGCTGCGGTCGTAGCCGCCGCCCACGATCAGCAAGTTGCGCCGGCCGGATGGATCCTCGCTCGTGAGCGCGGCCTGCGTGGAGAACCCGTAACCCCGCTGGTTGGTGCGGGTGCGATTGGTCGAGGACGCGTCGCCGCCGTCGTCGTAGGAGACGACGCTACCATCGCGCGGATCGCTGACCTCGTTGACGTCGCCGTTGGAAGTGTGCTTTTCGCTCTGACGGAAATAGGCGGTGCTCGACCAGAGCAAGTCGGTGGTGAGCCAGCGCGTGGTGTTGAGGGAGAGCAGCGTCATCCGGTTACGGGTGTTGTCGCTCAGCGTATAAGCTTGCTTCGGATCGGCCCGGAGCATGCTCTGCGGCAGCAGCCCGTTGCCGTTGAGATCGGTCTCGGCGTGGGTGATGCTGAAGTCGATGTCGGTCGTGCCGTCCTGCCAGCCGAGTTTGGAAAAAAACTGGCGCACGTCGGAAGGCGACTGCACGCGAGCGCCGTCCTCGCGAAATACACTCGCACTCGCAAAGTAATCGAA
>DATHJM010000475.1:0-2671 GCA_035489775.1 Burkholderiales bacterium | reverse complement strand
TGATTTCCTGGTGCGGTACGTAGGGCGGCACGTAGATGAAATCGCCCGGCCCCGCTTCAGCGACGAATTCGAGCCTGTCGCCCCAGCGCATGCGGGCGCGGCCGCTGACCACGTAGATCACGCTCTCGACCGGCCCGTGATGGTGCGCGCCGGTCTTAGCCTTGGGATGGATGACGACTGTCCCGGCCCAGACCTTCTCCGCTCCCGCGCGCGCGTTGGTGATTGCCGCGGCGCGGTTCATGCCGGGCGTCTGCGGCGTGTTGATGTCCAGCTCGTTCGCGTGCACGACGCGAACGCCGCGGTGCTTCCATTTCGATTTCGTGTCCATGTCCGGCCTCCTTGCCGACCCCGATTCCATGCGCTCTACAAGGCCGGACGAGGGAAATTCGCTTGCCCGCCTCGAGTTGAGCGTAGTATGTATCGTCTCCGTCTTCAAGGAGGCTGTCATGGCTTCCCCGACACAGCCCGTAGCGAATCCCGGCGCCCAGGACCTTGCGTCGCGGATTTACGTCGAATTGGTCGGCCGCGCTTTCCTCAGGGTCGAGAATGCCGCGGTGTTCAAGCCCGATCCGGCAGGGCTCGCAAAGCTCAGCCTGCAGCTCGCCGAAACGTTCCGCAAGGTGGAGAAAGTGTTCAACGCGGCCGCGGGACCGCAGAACGTCGGCTACAACGTCGAGCTTACCGATATGGCCAAATGGGACAAGTAGGGGCAGTGCATTCATGACCAGCCTGTCTTTGCGCGAGAGCGTGCTGGCCTTCATGACGTTGAATCCCACCGCATGGCGCATCAAGGCCCTCGCGGCGAAGCTCGGCGTAGGCGTGCAGCGCATGGGGCTCGAGCTCTCGCAGCTCAATGCCGAGGGCAAGCTCGTATCCTGTACCGTCAGGGCTCCGGGCCGGCAGCCCGAGGAGGAGTATCGCATCGCTGCGATCGAGCAGAAGGTGGATCCGCACCACTTCGTCATCAGCAGGAAAACCAACGTGCGCCTGCGCGGGGCGGGCTGAGGGGAACTTCCCCTGTCGCTGCCGCTTGCCGCGGCGGCGGACAGAAAGCCCCACCGCAGCAGATTCTCCGACGCAAGACTCCCGAGGCGGAATAACCCGCCTCTCGACGATGTATACGGGAGCCCTGTTCCCTATTTATCGTTCGAGGAAGAAGGAGGACTTGCCATGTTGAAGAAGATGTCGGTTTGTGTGCTGTTCTTCGGGATCGTCACTCCGCTTTCGGCGGCTGCGGACGACTCTCTCGTGAAATTCAAAGGCGGTATCGGAGTCATTCCCGTCTCGGCCGGCGTGGCGGTCGCCCCGACACTGGCGACGGCGCAGATCGTCGAGAGCGTGAGCCGGAACATCGTCCGTGGAGTCCAACCTCCCGGCCAGCTCTGGACGATCGCCGATCTCAGGGCCGACGTGAAAGCCGACGGCAGCATCAAGGTCAGAGGTCGCGGCCTTCTGCTCGCCGGGGGCAACAACATCGGGGGCAACGCGAATCAAAGCGTGTTCGCCACGCTGATATGCGAAGCCGCGGCTCCGTTTACGCTGCGCAACACGACGGTGGCCGTCCCGCTCGAGCTCAACGGCGATTTTCGGATCGACGATGTGCTGACTCCGGCGCCGCTCGATTGCGCGAGCCCGGTGCTGCTCATCCGCAATCCGGCCGGCGCATGGTTCGCGGCCGGGATCCTGAAGCGGGACAACGACGACGACTGAGCCGGCGACGCTCCACGCAAAACCACGGGGCGCACCTGGCGAACGTTGTACCGGGCGCGCCCTTTTCGCACCAGGCGGTGACATTCAGAAATAGCGGCGATATCCCAGCCACAGCAGACTGCCGCCCGCCTTCACGTTACCCAGGCCGATGTCGTCGAAGTTCGCGTCAAGCTTGAGGTGTCGGAATTCGACGGCGATCACGTCCTTCGCACTCAGGTGGTAGTCCGCGCCGATGGCGGCGTGATAGCCCGTATCGCGGGAGCGCGAGGTGACCCTGGGACCGGTGTCGGCGCAACGGCGCTCGCAGGTGAGGGCCTCGCTCGTCGTTCTGAAACTCGTCGTGTAGCGCCCGGCCCCGACGGCGAAATACGGCTCGACGCGGTCCACCGTGAAGTGGAACTTGACGGCGAGGTTCAATCCTCCCGTACCGATGTTCGTTCTGAGGGTGCCGTCCTTGAACGTTCCCACGGGAAGCTGGGCGCTCGCGCTCGCGGGCGTATCGATCCTGTAGCCCGTGCCGAGGACACCGAGTTCGAACGAGAGGAGTGGCGTCAATCTGAAACCGCCGCCCCCGGTGAGGCCCACGCCCCCGTGCTCGCCCCGGAACTGGTCGTTCTTGTCCGGACCGAACAAGGCGAAGCCTCCGAAGGCGTAGAACCTCCCGGCGTCCGGTGAGCCGGTGCCGGCCGGCTGTGCCGCGGCGTGCGGCGTGACCGACATGCCCAATGCGAGCAGCATCGCGGCTGCGCCGCGGAATTTACGTCTGGATTGGCCGTTCATGTCCGGCTCCCGGTTGGTTCGTCAGAGCGCCCGTGCAGTCGCGAGCCTTATTGTATGCTTGCGAGGGTAGCCGTTGAATCAGATCCGATGAGTTGACCTGGGGAGGACACCCGATGAAGAGCCTGATCGCCGCAATCGTGCTTGTCGCGGTCCAATGTCCGTTACCCGGCTCGGCCTTTGC
>DATHJM010000474.1:0-2048 GCA_035489775.1 Burkholderiales bacterium | reverse complement strand
CCTTGCGCCCGCCGACCGGCAGGCTGACGCTCAGCCAGTCGCTTCGACGGATGCGCGCGGCCAAGCGACCAAACCGCGCACAGGAGCTGATGTGAATGACGCTGCACTCCTTTTAAGGAGCCTGGCCCATCAGCAGACCAGTGCAGCGTCTAGCCGGTATTAGGCGGCTAGAGCGAAACGCTCGTCGTTGGCGTTTGAGAATTTCCAGATGGATTTACGAGGTCACTGGTCCTCGGTATGCCCTGCGCTGCTTCGATACCCACGTCGAAACCAGGTCGCCCCCGATTTCAAAGTAGCGTGCGAATTATCCCATAGATGGGGCCCTCACCCCAGCCCTCTCCCGCAAGCGGGAGAGGGAAGCCTCCTCATTTCAGCTTCCTCATCTCGACCCTCACCTCGGCGCGCCTTCTCCCGCCTCGATCATCACCAGCTCGTTTTCCCCGGCGTTGTTCCTGCGGCGGAACGCGGCGGCCTCCTTGTACTCCTGCGAGTTGAAGCAGGCGACGCCCTGCTCGAACGTCGGGAACTCGATGACGACGAAGCGGTTGAATTTCTCCGGGCCTTCGAGTGTCTGGTAACGCCCGCCGCGCGTGAGCACCTTCGCGCCATGCTTCGCGAGGATCGCGGGGACGCGGTCCGCGTACTTCTTGTATTCCACGGGATCGTTGACTTTGGCGCGGGCTACCCAATAGGCCGGCACGGGTTTCTCCTCATGAGAGCAGTTCCAGGATTTCGCGGGGGTGGGACATCACCGCGTCCGCATCCCAGGCGTTCGGATCGCCGCCTTCGCCGTGATATCCCCAGCCGGCGGCGAGAAAGTGCATTCCCGCTGCGCGCGCGGCCTGCGCGTCGCGCAGGTCGTCGCCGATGTATACGCATGCCGCAGCCGGCAGCGAGAGGAGCGAAGCAGCCTGAAGCAGCGGAGCCGGGTGCGGCTTGATGTGCGCGGTCGAGTCGCCGCTCACGACGCAGGCGGCGAGATGGTCCACCGCGAGCAGGCGCAGCAGCGGCTCGGTGAAGCGCTTGCCCTTGTTGGTGACGATTCCCCAGGGGAGCTTGCGCACCCTGATTTTCGCGATCAGCTCGGGGATCCCGTCGAAGAGCCGCGTCTCGACGCACAGCTCTTTTTCGTAGAAGTCGAGGAAGCGGTCGCGCAGCGCGGCGTAGCGCTCGTTTTCAGGAGTGATGTCGAAGCCGGCCTTGAGCAGGCCGCGCGCGCCGCTCGAGGTGTACGGGCGCGCGGCCGCGGGCGGCAGCGGCGCGAGGCCCTGCTCGGCGCGCACCCGGTTCAGCGCGCGGGCGAGATCGGGAGCGGTGTCGGCAAAGGTTCCGTCCAGGTCGAACAGGACGGCGCGGACCCCGGCGAGTTTCACTCGCGCACGCAGTAGAGGAGGTAGTTGACGTCGGCGTCGCGTCCGAGCGAGTAGACGCGCGTGAGCGGGTTGTAGGTCATGCCGGTGATCTCGCGCACGGCGAGGCCCGCGTCGCGGCAGTGGCGCGCGAGCTCCGAGGGCTTGACGAACTTCGCGTAGTCGTGCGTTCCCTTCGGCAGGAGCTTCAGCACGTATTCGGCGCCGATCACCGCGAGGATGTAGGCCTTCAGGTTGCGGTTGATGGTCGAGAAGAAGACCTGGCCGCCGGGCCTTGCGAGCTGCCCGCAGGCGCGCACCGTGCTCGCCGGGTCGGGAACGTGCTCGAGCAGCTCCAGGCAGGTGACGACGTCGTAGGCGCCGGGCGTGCGCGCGGCGAGGTCCTCCGCCGAAATCGCCTCGTAGTCCACTGCGAGCTTGCTCTCGTGCAGATGCAGCTGCGCGACCTTCAGCGCCTTGTCGGAAAGGTCGATGCCCTTGACCCGCGCTCCGCGCCGCGCCATCGCCTCGGTGAGAATTCCGCCGCCGCAGCCGATATCGAGCGCCGATTTCCCGGCGAGCTTCGAAATGCGGTCGATCCAGTCCAGGCGCAGCGGGTTGATCTGGTGGAGCGGCTTGAACTCGCTCTCCGGGTCCCACCAGCGGTGCGCGAGCGCGCTGAATTTTTCCAGTTCCTGG
>DATHJM010000473.1:0-7729 GCA_035489775.1 Burkholderiales bacterium | reverse complement strand
TGCCTGGAGCCGGGACGACTTCGAAGATCACGGCAATCATCAAACCTCCTATCGCCCGCCGGGCTCCGCGCGCATGATCCTGGCGCCTTCCACCATCGCTTTCATTTTTCCGAAGGCCACATCGCGCGGCAGGTATTTCATGCCGCAGTCCGGCGCGACGATGAGGTCCTCGGCCCGAGCGTAGGGCAGCGCGCGGCGGATGCGCGCGGCGACCGTCTGCGGCGTTTCCACCGCCATGTCGTTGAGGTCGATCACACCGAGGATGATTTTCTTCCCCGGAAGCGCCTTCAGCACGGCGCAGTCGAGATTCGACTGCGCCGTCTCGATCGAAACCTGCTTGCAGCTGCACCCGGAGAGTTCGCTCAAGAAGGAGTAGCCGCTCGGCCGGCTGTGGATCACCGCCGCATAGCCGAAGCAGATGTGCACCGCCGTGGTTCCGCCAATCCCTTCGAGGGCGCGGTTGAGCGCTTTCAGTCCGAATTGGCGGGCCTTCTCCGGACGCGCCTGCATGTAGGGCTCGTCGATTTGAACGATGTCGGCACCGGCGGCGAACAGATCGCGAATTTCTTCGTTCACCGCGACCGCGTAATCCATCCCCGCCTCTTCCTCGGACTTGTAGTAGTCGTTCTGCGCCTGCTGGCTCATGGTGAAGGGACCCGGGACGGTCATCTTGACCGGCTTCCTCGTGTGGGCCCGCAGAAACTTCAGATCGTCGATCTCTACCGCGTGCTTCCTGCGAATCTTTCCGACGATACGTGGCACCGGGTTGGGGTGTCCCGAGCGGTCGAGCGCCGTGCCAGGGTTGTCGATGTCCACGCCTTCGAGCGCGGTGGCGAAACGGTTGGAGTAGCTCTCGCGCCGGATTTCGCCGTCGGTGATGATGTCCAGGCCCGCTTCTTCCTGCGCGCGGATCGCGAGCAGCGTCGCGTCTTCCTGCGCCTCGGCGAGAAGCGGCTCGGGGATACGCCACAGCTCTTTCGCGCGCACGCGCGGCGGAAAGCGCCCGGCGAGCTTCTTGCGGTCGATCAGCCACTCCGGCTGCGGATAACTCCCTACCAACGTGGTCGGAAACAGCATGCTCAGGGTTTCAGCCCCTGGAACAACTTCTCGCGTCCGAGCTTGATGCCCGCCTTGCCGTCATACAGGAAAATGTCGGCAGTGGCGAAAGTGTCGTTGAAGTTCTCCGGGATAAAGGAGCCCGTGCCGACCACGTCGAGCGGCGCCCTGCTGTTGGCGAACATCTTGCACTTGAACAGGGTGAATCCCGATGAGCCCACGATCTTGCAGGCGTTGAAACCGTTGGCGTCGAGCGTCTGCCGCAGCTGGATGACCGCGGCCACGGAGACGCCGGTACCGAACAGCACTTTGCGCACGCGGTCCTTGACGATGTTCAGGCTGTCGGCGTCGAACGCCTCTTCGCCCATCACGTAGCGCACCGCCTCGTACTCGTTCGGTACGTGCAGCCAGTTGACCACGATCTCGGTCGATTTTTCGTAATCGAGGCCTTCGGCGTAACGCTCTCCGTGGGTGTCGATGCGCAGAGCGAGCGCTCGCGCGCCCGTCTCGTCCCGCGGCAGGTATTCGTTGTACCACCAGCGGCAGATGTCGAGAGCGTCGGAATACTCGCGGCCGTAGTAATCGATCAGCACCGTGAGATTGTCCTGGGGATGGGTTTCGACATACATCTGCGCGGCGCGCAGGGTCGAGCCCGCGTAGCCGACGATGCCGTGCGGCATGGTACCGATGCCTTTGTCCTGGCCGTAGAAGTGCGCTGTAAGGTCCTGAGACGAACCGATGAAGCCGATTGCGCCGCCGAGCTTCGCCATCCGGCTTCCGACCGAAGCGCCATAAGCCGCGAGCAGCGACAGGTCGTCGCCCGGCGAGTGCCGCGCGTGCATGTCGATGAACGCGACTTTCTTCAGGTTCATCGCCATCTTGTAGGTGTTGTACGCCGAGACGCAGGCGACCCCGACGCGCTGCAGGATGAGCGTCTCGAGCTCGACCAGGGCCGCGAACGAGCCGGTGTACGTGAAGAGGGCTTTCTGGTCGGGGACGAACGCCCCTTCCTCGTACAGGCGCGTGATCCTGAGGGGCTCTGCCTTGGCGGAGTAGTAGCTGCGCAGGACGTCGATTGCGGGGTTGACTGCGCAGATCACGCCGCGGCGCAGGAACACGCCGTAGGTGACGGTCCGGTCGCCGAACTTCTCGACGATCTGCCGCGACTTGCTGAAGTACTTGTCGGTGCGGCGCTTGAGGTATTCGAGCTTGTCCGCCGGCAGCGATTCAACGGGCTTGTTCATGGCGCAACCTCCGCTTCGGGAAGCAATTCTAGCAAAGCGAGCGCCACGAATATGGCGAAACGGTTCGGCGCGTGCTAATTTTCAACTTATGCGCGGAACCCCGGCGGGTTGCATCGTCATCGCGGTTGCTCTGGCGGGCTGCACGGTCCGGTATTCGGCCCATGAACGCGCCTCCGGTCCGGGCGGCACCACGACCTCCCAGGTGAGCGTGGCCAGCGGCTCGCCACTCGGCAACGCGATCATCGTCGGGGTGATGCTTGCCGACGGCGTGCACTACTACCGGCTCGGCCCGGACGGCAGGACGCCGGTCCGGGCACCCGAACCCGACCCAACGCGCAGAATCAACGTCCAGGACTGCACGCGGCCGGTCGACCCCTACGCGGGCAACCTGCTCTGCCGCTGACCGCTCCCATGATCCATTTCGTGGTGCACGACGAAAACGACTCCGTGGGAGTGGTCGTAGTCGAGGGTATGAAGGCGGGGCAGGAAATGACCGGCTGGATCATGGACCAGGACAAGGAGGTGCGGGTCCGCGCGCAGAGCGACGTCCCCATCGGCCACAAGCTCGCGATCCGCGAGCTCAAGAGCGGCGACACGGTGATCAAGTACGGCGTGGACATCGGTCGCACCATTGCGCCGATCAAGGTCGGCGAGCACGCTCACGTGCACAATATCAAGACCAAGCGCTGGTGAGCATGGATCTGAGCAAAACCACATTCCGGGGATACAAGCGCGAAAACGGTCGCGTCGGCGTGCGAAACCACGTCCTCATCCTGCCCGTCGACGATCTCTCCAACGCTGCCTGTGAAGCGGTGGCGAACAACATCAAGGGAACGCTCGCGATTCCGCATCCCTATGGGCGGCTGCAGTTCGGTGCGGACCTCGAGCTGCATTTCAAGACGCTGATCGGCACCGGGTCCAATCCCAACGTCGCCGCGGCGGTGGTGATCGGCATCGAGGACGGCTGGGCGAAGCGCGTCGCCGACGGCATCGCCGCGACGGGGAAACCGGTGTCCTTCTTCGGCATCGAAGGCCACGGCGACATGGAGACAATCCGCCGAGCCTCCAAGGCGGCGAAGGACTGCATGCAGTGGGCTTCGGAATTGCGCCGCGAGGAACGGCCGCTGAAGGATCTGTGGGTGTCGACCAAGTGCGGCGAATCGGACACGACTTCCGGGATCGGCGCGAACCCTTGCGTCGGCAACGCCTTCGACAAGCTCTACGCGCACGGCGTGACGCTCGTTTTCGGCGAAACGACCGAGCTTACCGGCGGCGAGCAGCTCGTGGCGGCGCGCTGCAGGACGCCCGAAGTTCGCGACAAGTTCATGTTCATGTTCAATCGCTACCAGGAAGTGATCGACCGCCACAAGACGAGCGACCTCATGGATTCGCAGCCGACCAAAGGCAATATCGCGGGCGGCCTCACCACCATCGAGGAAAAGGCGCTCGGCAACATCCAGAAGATCGGTCGCAAATGCATGGTGGACGGCGTTCTCGACAAGGCCGAGGTCCCGGCAGGCCCGGGGCTGTGGTTCATGGATTCCTCCTCGGCCGCGGCCGAGATGGTGACCTTGTGCGCGGCAAGTGGCTACGCGGTGCACTTCTTCCCGACGGGGCAGGGCAACGTGATCGGCAATCCAATCCTGCCCGTGATCAAGCTCTGCGCCAATCCGCGCACGGTGCGCCTCATGCCCGAGCACATCGACGTCGACGTGTCCGGCATCACGCGCAGGGAGATCAACATGGATCAGGCGGGCGACAAGCTCCTCGAGATGATGTTCCGCACGGCCAACGGAAGGCTCACCGCCGCAGAGGCGCTCGGGCATCGCGAGTTCGTGCTCACCCGCCTGTACGAAAGCGCCTGATGAACCGCTTGATCCTGCCGTTGATGCTTTGCACGCAGATTGCGCTCGCCGCGGAAGTCGCCGGAGTGAAGGTGGACGAGCGGGTGCAACTCGGCTCGTCCGAGTTGCGGCTCAACGGCGCCGGCGTGCGCACCCGGATCATCTTCAAGGTGTACGTCGGCGCGCTCTATCTCCCGGAAAGGAAGTCCGAGGCCGCCGAAGTGCTCGCGCAGAGGGGCGCGAAGCGCGTGTCGATGACGCTGCTCCGCGATCTCGGCGCAAAGCAGCTGACCGACGCGCTCGAGGAAGGCGTGCGGGCCAACCATTCCGATGTCGAGATCGCGGCGCTCAAGGAGCGCCTCGACGCGCTCGTCGCGGTGATGAACGAGATCGGCAGCGCGAAAGAGAAGACGGTCATTACCCTGGATTTTCTACCCGAGTCTGGAACGCGGGTCACAGTCGACGGCGCGGCTCGGGGAAAACCCATCCCCGGGGAGGACTTCTTCATCGCGCTACTCAGGATCTGGCTCGGGGACAGCCCGGTAGACGCCAACTTGAAGAAGGCCATGCTCGGCCAGGGAGGGTGAAGTGTTCATCGGCCACTTCGCCGTAGCCTTCGCGGCGAAAAAAGTCGCGCCTAAAGCGTCGCTCGGCACCCTGGTTATCGCCGCGGCGTTCCTCGACGCGGTGTGGCCGGTGCTGGTGCTGCTCGGCGTAGAGCGTTTTCGCATCGTGCCGGGTTTCACCGCGATCAATCCGTTCGATTTCGTGTATTACCCGTGGTCGCACAGCCTGCTGATGACGGGGGTCTGGGCACTGCTCTTCGCGATCGCCTATCAGACGGCAACAGGCGATCGCGCCGGAGCGGTATGGGTTGGAATCGCCGTCGCCAGCCACTGGGTGCTGGATTGCATCTCCCACCGGCCCGACCTGCCGTTCTATCCCGGCGGCAGCGAGCGCTTGGGCTTGGGTTTGTGGCAGTCCCTGTCCGCGACTTTCGCTGTCGAGGGCCTGATGTTCGCGGCCGGGATCGCGCTCTACATGCGGTGCACCAAAGCCAAGGACCGCGTCGGCGCGATCGCATGGTGGGCATTCATCGCCTTGCTCCTCGTCCTTTACATTCCTGGACCCTGGTCTCCGCCGCCGCCGAGCGAAAACGTGGTGGCGATCATGGGAATCATAGCGTTGGCGATCTTCGGTCCCTGGGCCTACTGGATCGACCGGCACCGCGTGTCCGCGAGCTGACTGATCGTCCGCGGCGCGCCGTCAGAACCTGGAGACTGCGTTGATCCCGGCGATGGCATTGCGCCGCGGCGCCGGCTCGAAGAAGCGCCGGTTGGTGTCGCCGATGATCACCGAGCCGACGTAGCTCTTGTCGAAGAGATTCTCGATGCGAACGAATTCGCTGATTCGCCAGTCGCTCGCACGCTGCTCGAAGACGATCCGCCAGTTCACCACCGAGTAAGGAACCGCCCACTCGGCGTTGGCGTCGCTCGCGTAGATGCGGTCGCCGTAGCGCAGCTCGAATGCCGTGCTGAAGCCTTGTCCCGCCGGCGCCCAGCGTGCCTCGCTGTAAACCGTCCGGCGCGGAACGCCGGGCAGGTAGTTACCCGCGCTGGTCGTGATCGAGTTGCTCGTAAACTCGTCGCGGTAGCGCGCGTCGACGAAGCTCGCCGCAACGAGCAGGTCGAGCGTGTCGAAGGTCCGTGCGCTCCACGACCACTCTGCTCCGTTGCGTGTCGTGCGGGTTGCGTTCTTGAACGTGTTGCGCCCGCCGGTCGCGGTATCGACCACGATCTCGCTCTTCGTGTCGATATGGAACACCGCGAAAGTAAGCCGCTGGCCGCCCGGCAGGCGGGCTTTGGCGCCCAGTTCGGTGTTGACGCTCGTGCTCGGCTGCAGCGCAAAATTGAGTCCCGTTGTCCCGTCGGAGCGGTACGCGAGCTCAGCGAAAGTCGGCGTCTCGAAGTCTTTGCCGACGTTGCCGTAGACGTTGAGCGAGGGATCTACCTCGTAGACCAGGCCAGCGGCCGGGCTCGTGTTCGTGAACTTGATGCTGCCGCTGTCATCGGGGTTCCCGGTTGCGATGTAGTAATCGCTCGAGTAGAACGAAACCTCGGTGTGCCGCAGGCCGGCGAAGAGACTCCAGCGCGGCGCGAACTTCCAGTCGCCCTGAGCGTAGAGCGCGGCGCTGCGCGCCGTGTCGTCCTCGTCGCGCTTCAGCGCGCCGGCGGTGCCGTTGTTGTTGATGTAGCCCCTGCGCCGCTCTTTTTGATTGTCGTAATCGGATCCCACGGTGAAAGCGAGGGGCCGGCCGGCAAGTTCGATCGCGCGCGACCAGCGTAAATCCAGCCCGTAGTAGAAGCGGTCGAGATTGACCACAGCGCCCGACGAAGTCAGTGCGTTCTGTGCCGCGATGGGAATCGCAAGGAATTGCTCGACCTGCCGGCTTCCGCCGTAAGCAGCAAAACGCAGGCTGTCCGAGGCGGAGAGCCGGTGCTCCACGGTCGTTCCGAGTTGGCTCTGCACGACATCCTTGCGGGTGTTGAACGTAATCACCGAAGCATCGACTTGCCGCGGGTTCTGCTCCACCTGGTCGCTTCTCAGCCCCGCCGGGTCCTGCGCCGGCTGCCTCACCGCGTTCAGAATGATGGCGAGGCGCGTATCGTCGCCGAGCGCGAACTTCAACTTGGCGTTACCCAGGTCTTTTTCGGCCTCGCTGTGGTCGCGGTAGCCGGTGGTCTCGAGGTGCGAGGCACCGCCGACGTAATTGAGCGCACCGGACTGGCCGCCGAACTTGAGGCCGGAGCGGCTGGTTCCATAGCTCCCGATCGCGCCGCTTTGCGTGAGCGTGGGCTCCGGCGGTCCGTTTTCGGTAAATACCTGGATGACCCCGCCCGAGGCGTTTCCGTAAAGGGTCGAGAAGGGCCCCCGCATCACTTCGATCCTCTCGGCCGCGCCGAGATCGAAGTTGGAGGTCTGCCCCTGGCCGTCGGGAGAAGTCGCCGGGATCCCGTCCGCGTAGAGACGCACGCCCCGCACGCCGAACTGCGCGCGCGAGCCGAACCCTCGCGAAGAGATCTGCAGGTCCTGGGAGTAGTTCTGTCGATTCTGAACGACGATGCCGGGGACCCGCGAGAGGCTCTCCGACAGGTTGATCATCGGTTTGCCCTCGCGGATCGCATCGGCGTCGATCCGGTCGATCGAAACCGGCAGATCGAAGCTGTCGCGCTCCGAGCGCGTCGCGGTGACCACGATCGAAGGCACGGGAGCCGCCGAGGCGCCTTGTTCGGATCCCGTCTGTCCGTAAAGCGGGCCCGCGCCGAGCGCGAGCAGGGCGGCTGAGCATGAGGCTGTTCTTCGGTCTGCCATGTTGTTTTTGTCGTGGTCGCGAAAGGGGCTCGTCTCCCTTGTTCTCAGGTTGCGCCCGGGATCGCGCGTGGCTATGATGCCCGTGCGTCCACTTAATTGTATGCGGCGCCCCTCGAGGACAAACAAACGCCCGGGAAAAGGAGGACCTTCCATGTCGCCCCTATCGATCCGCCGTCTGATTGCATCAGCACTTGCCTGTGTCGGGCTGATCGC
>DATHJM010000472.1:0-4476 GCA_035489775.1 Burkholderiales bacterium | reverse complement strand
CTGGGCGAAGCACCCGTGATGGGTGGGGTGTGCTACGTCGCAACCACCATCGCCCGCCCCGGCGTGATCCTCCAGACGGGATCGATGCAACGGGTAGTGGTCGGCGAATACGACGGGCGCCCTTCCGAGCGCGCACGCCTCCTCCACGAGGCGCTGCTCAAAGCGGGTGTCACCGCCGAGCTGAGCGGCGACGTGCGCCGCGCGATCTGGGAGAAGTACGCGTTCCTGGTGGGGATCTCGGCGACCACGACGTCGATGCGCTCGACCATCGGCCCCATCCGGAAGAATCCGCGCACACGCGCCTTCCTCCTCGAAATCTTTCGCGAAGTCGTCGCGGTGGGGCGCGCGCAAGGCATCGCCCTCCCCGCCGACTATGCCGACGCCTGCCTCGCCCGTGCCGACGGCCTTCCCGAGGACATGGTCGCTTCCATGGCGCACGACCTGCAGCGCGGCAACCGGCTCGAGGTCGAATGGCTCTCGGGCGGCGTAGCGCAGCTCGGCGCCGCCGCCGGCGTCCCCACGCCGGCCAACCGCGCGGTGTGGGACATCCTCGCCCTGTACGCCGAGGGCGGAAAACCCGCGTGAACGCGCCGCAACTCACCGTGCGCGGCATCCGCGCGCGGGCTGTCGAGGTGCCGATGAAGCTGCCGCTTGGCACGAGCGCCAGTACTTTACGCAGCGCCCCGCTTCTCCTCATCGACCTCGAAACCGAGGAAGGCGTCACCGGCCGTTCCTATCTTTTCTGCTATCTGAGCGCCGTGGCGCCCGCGATCGCGACCGTGCTCGGCGAGATCGAGCGCAATGTGAAGGGCGAGCGCGTCGCGCCGGCCGATCTCTGGGAGAAGCTCGCGCGCCGCTTCAAGCTGATCGGCGTGCAGGGCATCGTGCGCATGGCGATGTCCGGATTCGACGTCGCCTGCTGGGACGCGCTCGCGCTCGCCGCGGAGAAACCCCTGGTCACGCTGCTCGGCGGCGTGCCGCGCCCCGTCCCCGCGTACAACAGCAACGGCCTGGGACTGATGGCTACCGAGGCCGTAGCCGACGAAGCGGAAAAGCTACTCGAAGGAGGATTCCGCGCGGTGAAGCTGCGCCTGGGCTACCCGACGCCCGCGGCCGACCTCGCCGCGGTGCGCGCGGTGCGCAAGCGCCTTCCCGACGGCGTCGAGCTGATGGTCGACTACAACCAGGCACTAGCATTCGTCCAAGCACTCGAACGAGGTCGAGCGCTCGATTCCGAGGGCGTCGCCTGGATCGAGGAGCCGATCCGCCATGACGACTTCCGCAACTGCGCCGAGCTCGCGGCCACGCTCGCGACGCCGATCCAGATCGGCGAGAACTTCTCGCTGCCCGAGCAGATGAGCGAAGCCATCCTCGCGAGGGCCTGCGACTTCGTGATGCCGGACCTGGAGAGGATCGGAGGGGTAAGCGGCTGGCAGCGTGCGGTGGCGCTCGCGGCAAGTAGCAAGCTGCCGATGTCCTCGCACCTCTTCCCGGAGACGAGCGCGCACCTGCTCGCCGTGACGCCGACCTGCCACTACCTCGAATACGTGGACTGGGCAGATGCGATCCTCGCCGAGCCCCTGCAAATCGTCGGTGGCAAGGCGGAGATTCCCGACCGTCCGGGAACCGGAGTGGTCTGGGACGAGAAAGCCGTGAAGCGCTACCGGATGGCTTGAGGCCCTAATCCATCGTCTCGGCGGCGGGAGTTTCCGCATCGGCACGCGGATCGGAGCGCGAGGCGCGCCGGCGCTCGTGCTCTGAGAGGTGGCGCTTGCGCACGCGGATCGACTGCGGGGTGATTTCGATCAGCTCGTCGTCCTCGATGAACTCAACCGCGAGTTCCAGCGTCAGCCTGATCGGCGGAGTGAGCAGGATCGCCTCGTCCTTGCCCGCGGCCCGGATATTGGTGAGATGCTTCTCGCGGATGGGGTTCACCACGAGGTCGTTGTCGCGGCTGTGCAGGCCGACAACCATGCCTTCGTACACGCGCTCACCGGGGCGCACCAGCATGCGTCCGCGTTCCTGCAGCTTCCACAGGGCGTAGGCGACCGCCTCGCCCTGCTCGCCCGAGATCAGCACGCCGTTGCGCCGCGAGGGAATCTCCGGTTTCGCCGGGGCATATTCGTCGAACACGTGGCTCACGAGGCCGTTGCCGCGCGTGAGATTGAGGAAATCCGACTGGAAGCCGATCAATCCGCGCGCCGGAATCCGGTAGTCGAGCCGCACGCGGCCGCGGCCGTCGGGCATCATCTCGAGCAGGTCGCCGCGGCGGGCGCCGAGCGCTTCCATCACCACGCCCTGATGCTGCTCCTCGACGTCGACGGTGAGGACTTCGAAGGGCTCGTGCCTCGCGCCCCCGACTTGCTTCATCACGACCCGCGGCCGCGACACGGCCAGCTCGTAGCCTTCGCGGCGCATGTTTTCGAGCAGGATGGTGAGATGAAGCTCGCCACGCCCCGAGACCCGGAACACGTCGGCGTCGGCGGTCTCCTCCACGCGCAAGGCGACGTTCCCCTGCAGCTCCCGCAGCAGGCGTTCCCTCAGCTGGCGGCTGGTGACGAACTTGCCTTCCTGTCCCGCGAAAGGCGATGTGTTGACCTGGAAATTCATGGTGAGCGTGGGCTCGTCCACCCTGAGAGTCGGCAGCGCCTCGGGCTGGAGCGGGTCGGCGAGCGTGACGCCGATGCCGGTCTCCTCCACGCCGGTCACGAGCACGATGTCGCCGGCAACCGCCTCTTCCATCGGGATCCTCTCCAGACCTTGAAAGCCCATGACCTGGCCGACCTTGGCCTTCACGGGCGCTTTTTCTTCGCTCAGCACCAGCACGTCCTGCAACGGCCTCAACCTGCCGCGGGCGATGCGCCCGATGCCGATGCGCCCGACATAGCTGGAGTAGTCGAGGTTGCTGATCTGCAGCTGCAGCGGTCCGTCCGGATCTCCGCGGGGCGCCGGGACCCGCTCGATGATCGTGAGGAACAGCGGCCTCATGTCGCTCCCGGCGCGGGCAAGATCGAGCGTAGCCGTCCCGAGCAGCGCCGAGGTGTAGACCACGGGAAAGTCGAGCTGTTGTTCCGATGCACCGAGCTTGTCGATCATGTCGAAGGTGGCGTTCACCACCCAGTCGGGCCGCGCGCCGGGACGGTCGATCTTGTTCACCACCAGGATCGGATTCAAGCCCAGGGCGAGAGCCTTGCGCGTGACGAAGCGCGTCTGCGGCATCGGGCCTTCGACCGCATCCACCAGCAGCAGCACGCCGTCCACCATCGAGAGCGAGCGCTCGACTTCGCCGCCGAAGTCGGCGTGGCCGGGCGTGTCGACGATGTTGATATGCACGCCCTCGTAATCCACGGCGGTGTTCTTGGCGAGGATGGTGATCCCGCGCTCGCGCTCGAGATCGTTGGAGTCCATGACCCGTTCTACGAGATGCTGGTGGGCGGCGAACGTGCCGGCCTCGCGCAGAAGCTTGTCGACGAGCGTTGTTTTGCCGTGATCGACGTGGGCGATGATTGCGAGATTGCGGATGGAACGGGACATTCAGGCGGAAAAGCGGAGACGGTCGCGCATTGTATCAGTTAGTGCGGTGCAGCAGGCCGCGATTGCGCAGGAGCGCCGTCGGCTGAAACACTCTACGCCGACAGGGCCCGGTCGAGCGCCGCCACCAGCGGCCCGAGCTTGGGCGGCTTCGCCTCGAGGGCGATTTTCACGCCGTGTTCCCTCAGCGCGACACTGCACACCGGACCGATGGAGGCGACGAGCGTCCGGCTCAGGTTGGCGGCAAGCGGGCCTTCCCTGCCGAGCTTTCGGGCGAGAGCGAACAGGTTATGCGCCTGCGATGCGCTGGTGAACACCGCGGCATCCACCTGCGCGCGCTCCAGCGCTTCGATCAGAGCTTCGAGCGGTCCGGTATTCTCCGGAAGCGCCCAGCGGTAGGTGGGTATTTCCACGACTTCCGCGCCCTTCGCCCGCAGCGCCTTTGCCAGCTCCACGTTGGTCTCGCCGTAGCGCTGGACCGCGACGCATTCGCCCTGGAAGGACAAATCCTGAAGCGATTCCAGCACCTCGACGGTCGTATAGGGCTCCTTCGCGCTGCGATCGATGCGCACTTCGCGCGAGCGGAGCGCTCCGGTGGGCTTGGGCCCTCGCGCGACCACCACGCAGCTCGCCAGCAAGCGCAAAAGCTTCGACGTGATTCCGAGTGAATCGGTGGCGGCAAACAGCGCCTGCGTCCCGACGCCGGTCTGAAAAATCACTGCTTTGGGCGGGCGCGCCTCGAGGCCGCCGACCAGCCGCGCTATCGTGGCGCCGTCGACGTCCGGCACCTCCGCGAGCGCCGGGGCGAGCATCGGCCGCCCTCCGTGTCTTGCCACGAGGTCGGCGAGCTGCCGGCCAAGCCGGCTCTCCAGTATCGCGACCGTCTTGGGCTTCAGTAGTAGCGCACCAGCATGATGATTGCGCAGATCACCGCCGCTGCCGAAG
>DATHJM010000471.1:0-5290 GCA_035489775.1 Burkholderiales bacterium | reverse complement strand
CGCCTATCTCCAGGGCCTCACCGCCCCGCTCCCTCCCGCGCCGTTGCCGGACCACACCCGCCGCCAGCAACCCACCGCGGCGCTGCGTCGCGACGAAGTCGCCGTGCTGCAGTTCCTGCAGGAAGACGCGGCGGGCGAATGAGCCGACAGGTCAAACGGCAGCGCATCACCGAGAAACCCTTGATTCGTCCCGTCAGCATCGAGGACTCAGAAGCCGTCGCCCGCATTTACAACCATTACATTCTCAATACGGCGGTTACGTTCGAGGAGCAGGCGGTTTCAGGGCGGGATATGGCGGAACGCATCAACGAAATTTCATCGGCCGCGCTTCCCTGGCTGGTCGCGGAACGGGCTCGCGAGGTCGCCGGCTACGCCTATGCGAGCAAATGGAAAGGACGTTGTGCATACCGCTTTTCGGTGGAGATCACGGTTTATGTCGATCCGGCGGCTACCGGCCGCGGGCTCGGAACCAAGCTCTATGAGGCTTTGTTTGCCATCCTGCGCAGCAATTCGATACACGTCGTCATCGGCGGCATCGCGCTCCCCAACCCGGCAAGTGTCGCGCTGCATGAGAGGTTCGGTCTTCAGAAAGTGGCTCACTTCAAGGAAGTGGGCTTCAAGTTCAACCGGTGGATCGACGTCGGCTACTGGCAGGCGTCGCTGTGATGCCCGGCAAGGCCGCGTCATGCCGCGAGTAGGGCTCATCTCCGATACTCACGGGCTGCTGCGGCCGCAGGCAACGGCGTTCCTGCGCGGGAGCGATTTCATCGTCCATGCGGGGGATATCGGCAGCGGGAACATTCTCAGGGAGTTGGGCGCCATTGCGCCGGTTACCGCGGTAAGGGGCAATAACGACACAGGCCCCTGGGCGCAGGCAGTCTCGGAGACCGAAGTCCTTCAAGTCGGCGAAATCTTCATCTACGTCCTGCACAACCTGGCCGAGCTGGATGTCGATCCGGTTGCCGCAGGGTTTCAGGTGATCGTGTCCGGCCATTCGCACAAGCCTTCGATAGAGGAGCGTGATGGCGTGCTCTACGTCAATCCGGGAAGCTCCGGCCCGCGTCGATTCAAGCTCCCCATCGCCGTGGCCGAACTGCGCGTCGTCGGCGATTCAGTCAAGGCTCAAGTCGTTGAGCTCGAGGTGAGCAGTGCCGCCTAAAGCCGCTGGAGCGTGTTCGCTGCTTGCAAGACTGGCAGCCGGCTTCCTTGCGCTTCTCCTTTTTCTTTCCAGCGGCCCTGCTGCCGCGGGGCTATGGACCCTTGCCTGTCTTGCCGGCGTCGACAACGATCCGCTCCCGGACATCTGCGCAGTCGTCGATCCGTCGGGCAAAGACGGGATTCGCGACGCGCGGCGAAAATGGCTGGAACGAAACCAGCACATGCTGAATGACGTTCGCTCGGCCTGCGATGCCAGGCTCCGCAGAGCTTACGGCAATGACGAGGGGCGGATAAGAACGGCGAAAGCGGAGATGGCGCATTACGTGAGCCTGCGAAAACAGGAACTCCTTTCCGACCCGCAGGCCGCATCGAATTGCCGCGCGTATGCGAGCGCTCTGGCACAAGGCGGACCCAAGATCGATTACACGCAGGAATGGATCAAGGCAATCGAAGAAAGTCCCATAGAGCTCCCGGATTTTTCCAAGCGCTGATGGTATTCAAAAGGAGTCTGCCAATGAAACTGACAAGAAACCTCGGGATGCTGTTGTTGGCCGTCTGGCTCATCTTGACCGGGCTGATACCGCTGCTCAATTTCAGCTTCTCGGGACTGGGCACGGTGATGGCGATCCTCGCCATCGCAGCCGGTATCTTGATCGTCATCGGGCGATAGGGCGGGAGCCCGCTCGTCGCCGGCGAGCGGCGGGGCTGTCCCTGCCCCGCCTTATTTCGCTTCCTTCCTCGCCTTCAGGTACCAGTCGAGGATTTGCTCGCCGTTCCAGTGCACCACGCCCTTGGATTTGGCGATGGCTTCGTACACCTGCTCGAGGTACTTGATGCGGAACGGCTGCCCGCTGATGTAGGGGTGGATGGCGATCGCCATGATCTTCGGCCGCTCGGCGCCTTCCTTGTACAGGCGCTCGAAGCAGTCTATGCACTTTCGCGTCCAGTACGCGGCCTCGTGGTGCTGCACGATCATCATCGGGATGTCGTTGCATTCCACCGTGTAGGGCAGCGTGACGAGCGGCCCGTTCGCAGTCGAGATTTCGGTGGGCTCGTCGTCGTAGACCCAGTCGCCGATGTACTTGATGCCCGCCGCCGTGAGATTCTCGGGCGTCTCGTAGGTCTCCGTCAGCCCCGGCCCGAGCCAGCCGACCGGCCGCTTGCCTGTGAACTTCTCGATGGTTTCGAGCGAGCGCTTGATCATCGCCGGCTGGTCTTTTTCATTGTGGATCGGTCCTTGCTCGTAGGAGTGGCCCATAAATTCCCAGCCGGCGTCCCGGCACGCCTGCGCGACGCGCGGGTAATCGACGCACACGCGCGCGTTGATCGCGACGGTCGGCTTGATGCGCAGCCGCTGATAGAGCGCGTGAAAGCGCCAGAAGCCCACGCGCATGCCGTACTCGTGCCAGCTCCAGTTGGGGACGTCCGGGAGGAGCGAGGCGCCGGTCGGCGGCGGCAGGACCTGCCGCGCCATCGGCTTCCCTATATCCCAGACTTCGAGATTGACGATGGTCCAGACGACGATGCGCTTGCCGGCGGGAAGCTTGAGCTTCGGGCGGTCGACGATGGCCGAGTAAGCGACACGGTCTCGAGGGATCGTCATTTGGCCTTCTTCCTTGTCTTTTTCCGGACTGGACGCGATTTCGGTTTCGCTTCGCTCTTCGCCGCGGCGGGCGGATCGAGGCGCAGCATCCGCATCGCGTTGCCGAAGTAGAGCTTGCGCCGGTCGCCGTCCTTCAATTTCAGCGAATCGATCGTCTTGATGATCTCCCGTATGAAGAGCGGGCCGCCCTCCGGATCGAAGGGGCAGTCGGTGCCGAAGAGCACGTGATCGGCGCCGAAGAAGTCCAGCCCGCAGCGTGTCGCCGATTTCGAGCCGTTCACCGAGGTGTCCGCGTAGAACATCCTGAAGTAATCGACCGGCCGCTTCGCCATGCGCTTGAGGATGACGGTGTAGTCCTCGTCCGAAGTCCGCGTGCCCAGCTGATCCATGCCGTAGCCTATCCTCGCGTCGAAGAACGGCGCCATCGCGCCGAGGTGGTGCGTGATGATCTTGAGATTGGGCAGCCTTTCCATCATGCCGGAAAACACCAGCCGCGCCATGAAAGCGCTGGTTTCGTAGGGCCAGCCGAACAGCCAGTAGATCTCGTACTTGGATTTGCTCTCGTTGATGTAATCGGCGAATTTCGCCGTGCGCGTCGGGTGCACCCAGATCGGCAGGTCGTACTTGTTCGCCATGCGCTCGAAGATCGGATGGAACTCGGGCTCGTCGAGCGGCCGGCCGTTCACGTTCGTGAAGATCTGGATGCCTTTTGCGCCGAGCTTTTCGATCGCGCGGTCCATCTCGCGCAGCGCCTCGGGGACGTTGTTCATCGGGAGCGAGGCGACGAAGGCGGGGAAATAGTCCGGGTGCCTGGCGACGATCTCCGCCATGCCATCGTTCGCCAGGCGCGCGAGCTCCGGCGATTTGTCGTGCGGCGCGAGGAACTCGATCGCCGGGAGCGACAAGGTTAGGATCTGCTTGTAGCCTTTGAAGCGGTCCATCATGCGCAGGCGCGCTTCCAGGTCCCACAGCACCGGGATGTGCAGCCAGCGCTTGATCTGCGCGGCAAGCGCGGGGTTCTGCTCCGCGATCGCCTTCATCCGCTCGAAAAATGCCTGCGGGAAGATGTGCGGGAAGATGTCGAGTTTGAGATTCGGGTTCATGAGAGCCTGAAGGGGAAGGATTCGGAATTCGCGAGCAAGGGATTGTGCCTGAAATCCGCCCGTTCCAGATCGCGCGCCTAGGGAAACTCCGAACGACCGCTGATTTTGTCATTCCCGCGTAAGCGGGAATCCAGGAATTTCAGCCGCTTGCTGGATGCCCGCTTTCGCGGGCACGACGTCAATTAGAGCTTCCCTAGGCTCCGCCCTCGAGCCGGGCGACGAAACTGGCCATCGCCTCGATCACTACGCCGGGCTGGTCGCGGTGCGGGGAGTGCCGGCAGTCCGCCAGGCGCAACACCTCGATCGGACCGCCGGTCTGCCTCGCGATCGCCTCCAGCTGCGCCATCGACCCGTATTCGTCGTCGAAGCCCTGGATCGCGAGCACCGGACAATGTATCCGCGGCAGGACCTCCTCGATGTTCCAGCTCCTGAAGTCCGCATGCAGCCAGATGTCGTTCCATCCCCGGAATGTCTTCGCCGCGTCGGCATGGTAGCGGCCGAGCTTCTGCGCGAGGTCAGTGCCCTCGAAGGCGGTCTTCGCCTCGGCGATGCTCTTGACGCTGATGTCTTCCACGAAAACATGGGGCGCCATCACCACCAGCCCCTTGACGCTGTCGCTCATCGCCGCGTAGATCAGCGCGATCGAGCCGCCGTCGGAATGGCCCACGAGAACCGGATCGCGAATCGAAAGCTTATCGAGCAACTCGGGCAGCACCTCGAGCGCCTCGACATGCATGTAATCGACCGCGCGGGGCCCGCGCAGGACTTCGGACTGACCGTAGCCGTAGCGCGAATACGCCACCACGGCGCAGCCGGTTGCCGCAGCCGCCTTCTGCGGGAAATCGCGCCACATCGATACCGAGCCCAGCCCCTCGTGAAGGAACACGAGCGTGGGTGCGTCGTGGTCGGCTCCGGCGATTCTGCTGACTTCGAGCTTGCGGCCCTGGACGGTGACGAAAAAGAGATCAGGCTGCTCGGCCAAACGGCTTTTCGCTTTCTTCGCGATATTATCGGTTGCAAGTCTACCTACAGCCGCAGCGGTCTCCAATACCCGGTCAGCCCCGGATAACCGCGCCCGCTAGGTCGAGCTTTCTTTCGACGGGTCCCGCACCTCGACGAAGGGGTTGCGACCTGCGAATTCCTCGACGGCCGCGTCGATTTCGCGTCTTGGAATTCTCGCCAGGCGTTCCGACTTCTTGTCCAGATACCAGGCCATGGCAATGGCGCGGCTCCGTGCGCCCTTGTCGGTGGAGTACCTGGCTTCCATTGCATAGGGCCAGGCAAACCAGGGATTGAAGCCCTGCACGCTCTTTGCCCAGTTTAAGGCGACGTCGCGGTACTTCGCGTTCCGCGTCGCCTGGTACAGCCATTCGCAGATTTCCGCGAACTGGTACTCGGTGTAGAGCGGACGCGATTCGGTGTAGGG
>DATHJM010000470.1:0-2661 GCA_035489775.1 Burkholderiales bacterium | reverse complement strand
CGCTGAGCGCGATCTGGCCGGGCAACCGGACATTCAGTCGTTGCACTTCGATGTCGCGAGACTGGATGACGAACTGCAGCACCATCCCCAGCTTGCGGCACTGGCGAAACAGGTCGCGCTTGCCGACACCGATGTGCGGCTCGCGCGCGCGGCGAAAAAAGCCGACTGGAGCGTGGAGTTCGCCTATCAACAGCGCGGGCCTGCGTTCTCCAACATGGTTTCGATCGGCGTCAATATTCCCCTGCAGATCGCGCCCGGCGAGCGGCAAGACCGTGAGCTTGCCGCGAAGCTCGCACTCGCCGATCAAACCCGAGCCCAGCTCGAAGACGCGCTCAGGATGCACACGGCGGAGGTGCGCGCCATGATCGTGGAATGGGAATCGGACCGGGAGCGGCTGAACCGTATCGAAGCCAGCCTGATTCCTCTCGCCGCGCAGCGGACCGGGGCCGCACTCGCCGCCTATCGCGGCAACACCGGGACCTTGAGCGCGGTGCTGGAAGCGCGCCGAAACGAAGGCGATGCCCGCATGCAAGCCCTCCAACTTGCCGCGGACACTGGGCGCGTATGGGCGCAGCTCAATTTCCTGTTGCCGCAACATGAAATACCGGGCGCCGGGGACGGCGGCAGGGAGGGCGCGAAATGAACCGCAAAAAATTCACAATCGGTGCGGCTGCTCTGGTGCTTCTGGGTGCAGCGGGCTACTCGGCCTATCGGTACGGCATGCGGGAGGGAATGCAAATGGCGGGCGCAGCGCCCGCGTCTTCGCCTATCGCAGGCGACAAGGTCGATTCGGCGACGGGGCGGCGAGTCTTGTACTGGCACGATCCGATGGTCCCGGGGCAGAAGTTCGACAAGCCCGGCAAATCACCTTTCATGGATATGCAGCTCGTCCCGGTCTATGCGGATGAAGGCGGCGGCGAAGGCACCGTCAGCATCGATCCGCGCGTCGTGCAGAACCTCGGCATCCGCACTGCGGAGGTCGTCAAGGGATTGCTCGCTCCGCGCCTGGAGGTCGTAGGCAACATCGCTTATAACGAGCGCGAGCTCGTATTGGTCCAGGCCCGTGTCGGCGGATTCGTGGAAAAGCTCTACGTGCGCGCCCCGCTCGATCATGTGCAGAAGGGGCAGGCGCTTGTCGAGATTTTTGCGCCCGATTGGATCGCGGCGCAGGAGGAATATCTGGCGCTGCGCCGGATGCGGACCCCCGACGTGGAATCTCTCGTTGCCGCCGCGCGGCAACGGATGTTGCTTGTCGGCATGAGCGAAGATGCGATTCAAAGAGTGGAAAGCACCGGCAAGGTGTTGCCGCGGGCCACGCTCTACGCGCCGGCAAGCGGGGTCATCGCCGAGCTTGGGGTGCGCGAAGGCATGACCGTGATGGCGGGGGCGACGCTCTTTCGCATCAACGCGCTCAGCAGCGTATGGCTCAACGCGGAAGTCCCGGTCGCCGAAGCCTCGGGGCTGAAGCCCGGGCAGCCGGTGGAAGCGAAATCCCCGACTTACCCCGGGGCGGTCTTCAAAGGGCGCATCAACGCTCTGCTGTCCCAGGTGAATCAGATGACGCGAACGGTCGTCGCGCGCATCGAGCTGGCGAACTCCGAAGGGCGGCTCGTTCCCGGCATGTTCGTCAGCGTCGATCTTTCGGCGGCGGCGAAGAAAGAAGCGCTCCTAGTCCCGTCGGAAGCCATGATCCGGACCGGAACGCGCAGCGTCGTGGTGCTCTCGGTCGGAGAAGGCAAATTCCAGCCGGTCGAAGTCGTAGCGGGGTCCGAGGCAAACGGCCAGACGGAAATCCGCAAGGGACTGGAAGCTGGCCAGAAGGTCGTGGTCTCCGGCCAGTTCCTCATCGACTCGGAGGCGAACCTGAGGGCGACCGGGACGCGCATGGAGGGCGCGGAGGCTTCGAAGACGGCAACTCCGCAAGTGCATCAGGCCGTCGGCGAGATATTGAGCGTGGGCGCGGACGACTTCTTGATTAAACACAGCGCAATTCCGAGTGCGGGCATGGGAGCGATGACCATGCCGTTTCGCGCGCCGGGCGGAGTCGTTCCGCCGGGATTCAAGAAGAGCGACCGGGTCCGGTTCGAGTTCAACATCCGGCCCGATGGCGAGTTCCAGTTGACAAGCATCGCGCCGGAGAATGCGAGCGTGCCGGATCGAGGAGCGCGCAAGTGATCGCCGCGCTGATTCGCTGGTCGATCGCCAACCGCTTCCTCGTGCTGCTCGCGACGCTTGCGCTCGCGGCGTGGGGAACGTGGGCGGCATTGCGCACACCGCTCGACGCGATTCCCGACCTTTCCGACGTGCAGGTGATCATCCGCACCACCTACCCGGGGCAGGCACCGCAGATCGTCGAGAACCAGATTACCTATCCGCTCACCACGACGATGCTCTCGGTGCCCGGGGCGAAGACGGTGCGCGGCTATTCCTTCTTCGGCGACTCGTTCGTGTACATCCTCTTCGAGGACGGCACCGACCCTTATTGGGCTCGGTCAAGGGTGCTTGAATACCTGAACCAGGTGCAATCGCGGCTGCCGCCGCAGGCGAGGACTTCGCTCGGACCCGACGCGACCGGCGTGGGCTGGGTCTACGAGTATGCACTCGTCGACCGCTCCGGTCGTATGGACCTCTCGCAGCTGCGCGCGCTGCAGGACTGGTTTC
>DATHJM010000469.1:0-5440 GCA_035489775.1 Burkholderiales bacterium | reverse complement strand
CCTTCCTGCAGATCCAGCCCCACTTCCCAGAGCGCCTCGTCGCTATTGGCGGGATCCATCTGGTAAGTGAACTTGTTGCCCTTGCCCAGATTCGCCGCCGAGCCGACCGCGTCGCGGAACGGGCCGTAGAACCCGGAGGCGTATTTCGCCGAGTAAGCCATGATGCGCGTGTGGATGAGCTCATTCGCCTCGAGCGCGGCGCGGATGCGGCCGATGCGCCCGTCCATCATGTCCGAGGGGGCAACGATATCGACCCCGGCGGCAGCTTCGACGAGCGCCTGCTTCTCGAGGACCTCGAGCGTCTCGTCGTTGAGAATGTAAGCGTCGGAGTCGATCACGCCGTCCTGCCCGTGAGTCGTGTAGGGATCGAGCGCCACGTCGGTCATGATGCCGAGCTCCGGGAAGCGTTTTTTCAGCGCGCTCGCGACGCGCGGAATGAGCCCTTCGGGATTGGTCGCTTCCAGGCCGTCCGCTGTTTTTAGCGAGGACTCGATGGCCGGAAACAGCGCCATCACCGGTACGCCCAGCTTCAGGCACCGCTCAGCCACGGGCAGAAGTTTATCGAGCGTGTGACGCGACACCCCGGGCATGGATGGGACGGCCTGGGTCCGGCCCTTGCCCTCGATCACGAACACCGGATAGATCAGATCGTCGGGGCTGAGTACGTTCTCGCGCATCAACCTGCGCGAGAACTCGTCGCGCCGCATGCGGCGCATGCGCACCGCAGGAAACCTGCCGTAGACCTGCATGATCTCTCCTTTTTCCAGCCGGATCAGTCGCTTATTTCCCGGGCGATCGGCCGCGGGAACTTTTCCATCGCCTTGCCGCTCCTATGCTTTAGATGGCTTCGGCCGTCTCCCGCTTCTCCTCCCTGAGCGGGATGCCTTAAACCTTAAGGCACTTTGCCCCGGGCCGATTTCCCCTTTTGGCCCGGGGGTTTTTATTCCTGACCTCGGGTCTTGCCCGGGGTTTTCGTTTGGCTCGCCGCCGTTCGATGCGGCGGGCGCCGGCGTGCCCGTGTCCAGCCATCCTCGAAACACGGCCGCTGCCTGTTCGAGTCCGAATTTCCTGAGGCTCGAGAAAAGCTGCACAGAAGTATTGGGGGCAAGTGCCCCGATTTCTCCTTCGACCCGGCGCAGTATTTTCTGCGCCGCCTCCCGCGAGAGTTTATCCGCTTTGGTAAGCAGCACGTGTACCGGCTTTCCGGTACTGCCGAACCACCCGAGCATGCGCTGATCGAGCTCGGTCAGCGGGTGCCGCACGTCCATTACGAGGGCGAGGCCGCGCAGCGGCGCGCGCGTCTGAAGATAACCGCCCAGCAGTTTCTCCCAGGGTGCCCGCATCGCATCGGGAACCCTCGCGTAGCCATAGCCGGGGAGATCGACGATGAATCGATCCGCCCCGAGCGCGTAGTAATTGATGAGTCGGGTTCGCCCCGGGATCTTGCTCACGAACGCCAGTTGGCTCCCGGCCAGCGTGTTGATGGCGCTTGATTTGCCCGAGTTCGAGCGGCCGGCGAATGCGATTTCACCGGCGCTCGGCGGAACGTCCTCGAGCGAGGCTGCGCTTTTGAAAAAAGAGACGCCGTGGAAACGCAACATGGGCGGACGGATCAATTTTGCTAGAATATCAGCCTTTTGAGCGAAGACTCATGGGGAGAACGTCGGCATGAAACGAGCTTTGGCGCTTTTGAGTTTCGCGGTTTGCGCCGGCCCGCTCGCCGCTGCGGAACCCGCCGCGAAGGCCGATTCCGCCAAGGGCCAAAGCATCGCCAACAAGATTTGCGCGGCTTGCCACGGTGCCGACGGCAACAGCCCGACCCCCGCCAATCCGAAGCTCGCCAGTCAGGTGCCCGAATACCTGCAGAAGCAACTCGCCAATTTCAAGCCCGCGGCCGGAAAAAAAGCCGAGCGGGAAAACCCGATCATGGGCGGCATGGTTGCCGGCCTTTCCGTCGAGGACATGCGCGATGTAGCGGCGTATTACTCCACGCAGCGCGTCAAGCCGGGGGCGGTAAGAAACCAGGATGCGTTCGCACTCGGGCAAAAAATCTGGCGTGGCGGCGACGTGACCAAAGGCCTTCCTGCGTGTGCGGCGTGCCACGGCGCGAGCGGGGCGGGTCTGCCTGTGCAATTCCCGCGTCTGGCGGGCCAGTACGCCGAATATACCGAAGGCCAACTGAAGGCGTTCCGCTCGGGCGAGCGCAGAAACGACGCGAACAAGATGATGCAAGGGATCGCTGCAAAGATGAGCGATCCTGAAATTCGCGCGGTTGCCGATTACATCGCCGGTCTGCGTTGAAATCCTCCGCCGCCGTCGGAACGCTGCCCAACCCGGAATAACCGGGCTCGGCTGGTGTTTACGCCGCGGGCCGGCCGCAAACCTGCGGAATAAATGCGCCAAACCGCGCGTTTGTATCGCAGGTTCGTTTTTTTTGGGGAGGGAGCAGTGGACACATTCCGCGTTGCCTGCATGGCAATGGCGGCGTTCGTGGATTGCCGGGCGGCTTCCCTGCGAGCGGGGCGTCCCGAAAGAACCTGCCGCGCGTTAGAATGCGGACTAGATGGATCGTCGCCTCATCATCGAGCATATTCCCCGGCTGCGGCGCTACGCCCGAGCGCTCGTCGGCGACCGCTACGTCGCCGACGACTTGGTTCAGGACACCCTGGAGCGCGCCTGGAACAAGTTCCATCTGTGGCGCCCGGGAAGCGACCTGAGAGCGTGGCTGTTCACGATCATGCATAACGTGTTCGTAAATCAAGTGAGGCGCCGCCGCTACGAGATCGAGCAGGCGATGGATGAACTCCCGGCGGTTGCGGTTCGCGCGACCCAGGGCGAGCAGCTCGAACTGCAGGACGTGGACCGCGTGTTGCGTTCACTTTCGGCCGAGCAGCGCGAAGTCGTGCTGCTCGTTGCAGTAGAGCAGCTGACTTACGAGGAGGTCAGCTGCGCTCTGGACATCCCCATAGGCACGGTCATGTCGCGGCTCTCGCGGGCGCGCGAACGCATGCGCCAGCTGCTAGGCGGTCAGGCCGTGATGCCTCTGAAAGTCGTGAAGTGAAGCCGGTGAACGAAGCGGAATTGCACACCTACATCGACGGCGCCCTTTCAGAGGACGCTCGGGCCGAGGTCGAGGCCTGGCTCGCTTCTCACCCGGAGGACGCGGAGAGGCTTCGCGCATACGCCGAGCAGAACGCCCTGCTCCGTTCGCTCTACAACCCGGTGCTTGACGAACCAGTGCCGGCGGCGCTGCTGGCAGTGCGCCCGCACGCGTGGCGGCGCTACGCTGCCGCTGCTGCGATATTCGCGCTCGGAATCGGACTCGGCTGGATGGTTCGCGGCATATTCATCGCCCCGCAGATCGTGCCGGTGTCGCTCGCGCGACTGGCGGCGACCGCGCACGCGGTGTATTCGCCCGAAGTGCGCCATCCCGTGGAGGTGCCCGCAGGCGAGGAAGAGCACCTCGTGAACTGGCTGTCCAAGCGTCTTGGCACCGCCTTGAAAGCGCCCAAGCTTGCGCCGCTCGGTTATGAACTCGTGGGCGGGCGGCTGCTCTCCGGACCGCAGGGGCCGGTCGCGCACTTCATGTATCAGGATGGGCGCGGCCAGCGCCTGACGCTGTACGTTTCCAGGCAGAGAGGGGAGCCGCGGGACACCGCTTTCCGCTTCAGCCAGGAGGACCGCGTGTCGGTCTTCTACTGGGTCGACGGCAATTTCGGGTACGCGCTCTCCGGCGAGATAAGAAGGGAACAGCTGCTCAAGGTCGCCGAAGTCGTCTACAAGCAACTCAATCCGTGACCGCCTAGGGCGGTCCTCCGGCTCAACTCGTCGAACTGATCGCCTATTCGGCGGCGCCCAGCCTCGCCACCTGGTGCGTGGCGCGCCGCTGCGCGATCCATTGCTGGAAGCGCTCGAAGTAGAGGTAGATCACGGGCGTGATGTAGAGGGTCAGGAACTGCGACAGCACGAGTCCCCCCACGACCGCCAGGCCGAGCGGACGGCGCGCGTCCCCCCCCGCGCCGAACGAGAGCGCAATCGGCAAGCTTCCCATCAGCGCGGCGAACGTAGTCATCATGATCGGCCGGAAGCGGATCAGGCAGGCTTGGTAGATCGCCTCGGGGGGCGGCTTGCCGTCCTTGCGCTGCGCCTCGATGGCGAAGTCGATCATCATGATCGCGTTCTTCTTGACGATGCCGACCAGCATGATGATGCCGACGAAGGCGTACATGTTCAGCTCGATGTTGAAGGCCCACAAGGTCACCAGCGCTCCGAGTCCCGCGGTCGGCAGCCCGGAAAGAATCGTGAGCGGGTGTATGAAGCTCTCGTACAGAATGCCGAGCACCAGGTAGATCACGAGAATCGAAAGTACCAGCAGGATGCCCATGCCTTCGAGCGAAGCTTGAAACGCCTGCGCCGTGCCCGTGAATCTCGTGTTCAGCGTGGCCGGCACCTGCAGCTCCAGCGCCGCTTTCTGGATCACGTCGATCGCCTGGGACAGCGCCACATCCGGCTGCAGGTCGAACGAAAGCGTGACGGAGGGCAGCTGGCCGAGATGGCTCACGCTCATGGGACCGACGCCGTAAGTGAGCTTCGCTACCGCGTTGAGCGGCACCAGCGCCCCGCTCGAGGAGCGTACGTAGAGCATCGACAGGGCTGCAGGGTCGCGCTGGTACCTCGGCTCCAATTCGAGGATCACCGAGTACTGGTTCGTCGCGGTATAGATGTTCGAGACCTGGCGCGAGCCGTAGGCATTGGCGAGCGCCGCTTCGATCTGCTGGGGGGTGACCCCGAGGGCGGAAGCCTTCTCGCGGTCGATCTCGACATTGACTTGCGGCCGGGCGATCTGCAGGTCGCTCGAGATGTCGAGGAGCCCCGGCAGGGTCTTGAGCTTGTCCTCGATGATCGGCACCCAGTGGTACAGCTCTTCCGTGCTCGCGCCTTGAACCACATACTGGTACGGACTCTTGGTGAGCTGGCCGCCGATGCGGATCGCCGGGACGTTCTGGATGAAGACCTTGATGCCCATCATGTTGGCGACCTTCGGACGCAGGCCCCGCACCACTTCATCGGCCGTTTTGCGCTGGGCGCGCGGTTTCAAAGTCATGGTGGCACGGCCGACGTTGAGCGAAGGGTTGAACGAAGTTGCGCCCATGAACCCGGTCACCGCTTCGATGTTGGGATCGGCGCGGAGGATCTCCAGCACGGAGCGCTGGTACGTTACCATCGCGTCGAAAGAGATGTCCTGGGGCGCTTCAATGAAGCAGAACAGCTGTCCCGAGTCCTCGCTCGGCAGGAATCCCTTGGGCATTTTCGCGTAGAGCCAACCTGTGGCAACGACGATGGCAAGGAACACTACCAACGTGAACCTTTGGCGTTGGAGGGCCCAGGTCAGGGACCATCCGTACGCGTTCCGCACCGCTTCGAACGCCCGCTCGCTCGC
>DATHJM010000468.1:0-3301 GCA_035489775.1 Burkholderiales bacterium | reverse complement strand
GCTCGCGTACTACTACCTGTTCGTGGCGGTGCTCGCCGCTGCTCAAGGCGGCCTCTACCTGCTGCTGCGCTCGCGCGCCGGGTTGTTCCTGCAGGCGATCCGCGACGACGAGGTCGCGGCCGCCAGCCGCGGCGTGGACGTGGTGCTGTGGAAGACAGTCGCCTTCACGCTGAGCACCGCCGTGAGCGGCCTCGCGGGCGCTCTCTACGCGCACTTCAGCCAGCTGGTGAGCCCGGAGCTCGGGCTGATCTCGCAGACGGGCCTGGTGATCTGCATGGTCGTGATCGGCGGAATCGGCAGCCTCATCGGTCCGCTGGCCGCCGCGCTGCTCGTCTACGTCAGCTCGGAGATGCTGCGCGAGGTGGGCGGGATCCAGCTGATCGTGTTCGCGCTGCTGGTGATCCTGATCGCGCGCTTCTTCCGCGAAGGGCTGTGGGGCCTCGTGCGGCGCGCCTTGAAAAAGGCGGCGGCGTGAGCTGCCTTGCGGTCTCCAACGTGTCGCGCGCCTTCGGCGGCCTGCGCGCCGTCGACCGCGTGAGCTTCGCCATCGGCCGCGGCGAGCTGGTCGGCCTCATCGGGCCGAACGGCTCGGGCAAAACGACCCTGCTCAACATCCTCTCCGGACAGCAGCGGGCCGACGCGGGCGAGGTGCGCCTGGAGGGCGAGGCGATCCAGGGACTGAAACCCGAGCGCATCGCGGCGCGCGGCCTGCAGCGCATGTTCCAGCTCACGCGCGTGTTCCGCCGCATGAGCGCGCTCGACAACCTGATGACCGCCGGCCGCGCCCTCGGCCTTGCCTACGCGGCGGCGCTCGCCCGCGCCGAGCGGCTGCTCGAGGAGCTGACCCTCGCGCGCGTGCGCGACATGGACGCGGGCCAGCTCTCCGGCGGCCAGCAGAAGCTGCTCGAGTTCGGCTGCTGCTTCATGTCCCCGCCGAGGATCGCGCTGCTCGACGAGCCCTTCGCCGCCGTGCATCCGGCAATGAAGGAGACCATGGCCCGCTTCATCCGGTCGCGCCACGCCGGCGGACAGACGTTCCTCGTCGTCAGCCACGACATGCCCGTGATCGTCGAGCTGTGCCCGCGCACGATCTGCATGAACGCCGGCGCCGTCATCGCCGACGGCCCGACGCGCACGGTGCTGAACGAGCGCTCGGTGATCGAGGCGTATCTGGGCGGGGAGGCCGCCGCATGATCGCGAACCTCAGCAATGTCATTCCGAGGGCCGTTTGGGGCCCGCTCAGGATGACAGAAGGCCACGCATGAGCGCGCTGCTCGAAATGTCCGGCGTCACTGCCGGCTACGCCGCCGACATCGACGTCCTGCGCAACGTCACCCTGGCCGTGGAGACAGGGCGTATCACGGGGCTTATCGGCCTGAACGGCGCCGGCAAGTCCACGCTGATGAAGACGCTCTGCGGCTTTCTGCGTCCGAAGGCGGGAGCCGTGCGTTACGACGGCGCCGACGTGACCGGCATCGCACCGCACCGGCTCATCGATCGCGGCATCGGCTACATCCCGCAGGAGTCGAGCCTGTTCCCCTACATGAGCGTTGCCGACAACCTGCGCCTGCCGCTCGAGCACCTGGCGCGCGCGCAGGAGCTGGACGTCCAGGCGCGCTTCGACGAGATGCTCGCGCACTTCCCGGTGATCCGGGAGAAGCTGCGCGCCCAGGCGGGCGATCTCTCCGGCGGCCAGCAAAAGATGGTCGAGTTCGCCAAAGCATACGTAGTGCGCCCGCGGCTGTGCCTCGTCGACGAGCCGAGCATCGGCCTCGCGCCCCGGATCGCCGCCGAGGTGTATCGCTGGATCGACCTGTTCACCGCGCAGGGCATGACCATCCTGCTGGTGGACCACAACGTGCGCCGCGTGGTGCAGATGTCCGGGTACATCTACGTGCTGAGCCTGGGCGAGATCACTGCCCAGGGAAAGCGCGAGGACTTCGAAGGCGACCTGCACCAGCAGGTCAGGTCGTGGCTGGGGGTGAATTTCTAGATCCCGCCGACAGCGTGCCTAGGCTTCGCCGAAGACCTCCAGCGCGATGCGGTGCGCTTCGTTCGAGGCCGGAACGCCGCAGTACATCGCCACGAGCAGGAGCACTTCACGAATCTCCTCCCGCGTGCAGCCGTTGGCGAGCGCACCCTTCACGTGGACGCGGAATTCCTCCGGGCGGTTGATCGCGGCGGTGATCCCGAGCATCGCGAGACTGCGCGACTTGTTCGGCAGCTCCTGGCGGGTCCAAATGTCGCCGTAGACGTAGGCGTTGACGATGTGCTGAAGCGGCGCGCCGAACTCGCCCATCGATTGCATGCGCTTCTCGACGTTGCTTTCGCCGAAAATTTTCTTCCGAAGCCTGAGTCCGCGCTCGTAAAGCTCCCCGGTATCCATGTCCCCGCCCCCCGATCGTGATTTGAACGGAATCATTGTACGGCGGCACGGCTTGCGAAAGCCCGAAGTGTCCGGATACACTGCCTCCGCGAGGTTTCCCGGAGGCAACATGCTGAAACTCATCTGCGCGATCGCTCTTGCAGGCGCCGCGGCGGCGGCATCCGCGCAGGATTACCCCAGCCATCCGGTGAAGCTCGTCGTGCCCTTCCCCGCCGGAGCGGGGCCCGACACGGTCGCCCGCATCCTGAGCCAGCAGCTGCACGAATCCCTCGGCCAGCCTTTCGTCGTCGAGAACCGCTCGGGCGCACTCGGCGCCCTTGGCGCCGCCGAAGTGGCGCGCAGCGCGCCCGACGGCTACACGATCCTCATCACCACCAACACCACGCAGGCGGCCAACGTCGCCCTCTTCAAGAAGCTCCAGTACGATCCGGCGAAGGACTTCGCTCCGATCATCCGCTTGATCACGACCTCGATGATGCTGATGGTGCGCTCGGATTTTCCGGCGCGGAATCTTCGCGAATTCGTCGCCCATGCGCGGAGCGCGCCCGGCGGGCTCACGGCGGGTTACGGGTCCGCCGGCACGCAGGTGTCGATCGCCAAGCTCAAGTCCCTCGGCAAATTCTCCACCGTGGACGTGCCCTACAAGGGCGTTCCGCTCGCCGTCGCCGACACGCTGTCGGGCCAGGTTTCGTTCACCTTCGCGGACTTCGCGGTCGGACTCGCGCAGATCAAGGGCGGCAAGATGAAAAGCCTCGGCGTGACCTCTCTCGCGCGCACCCCGCTCGCGCCCGATATTCCGGCGATCGCCGAAGAGCTTCCCGGCTTCGAGACGATCCTGTGGTACGGCCTGGTGGCGCCCGCCGGCACGCCGCGCAACGTCGTCAACCGGCTCCACGACGCCGTCAACAAGAGCAT
>DATHJM010000467.1:0-6704 GCA_035489775.1 Burkholderiales bacterium | reverse complement strand
TGAAGGCTGAGCGCTTATAATGAATCGTCCAGCACCTTGAGGTTTCCGATCGCAAATGAATAGGGCCATGAAGCAAGACAACCTGACCGTGCTCAGTGAATTCCTGCACAAGCGCGAAAACATCGATCCCGCCAGGGTGACGCGCGAGGCCTCGCTCGAGGAACTCAAGGTGGATTCGCTCTTGCTGCTCGAACTGCTGTTCGAATTCGAGGACCAGCTCGGCGTCAAGATTCCGCAGGACATTCCGCCGCCGAAGACCGTCGGCGACCTGCTGGGGATCGTGGATAAGCTCACGGCCGGAAAAAGCGCCTGAATGGCGAGCGCGCGACGCGTCGCTGTCACCGGCCTTGGGCTCGTTAACCCGTTCGGCGGGGACCTGGCGGACTTCTTCGCCCGGATGCTGAGCGGCGAATCCGCGATCCGGCTCTACACTCGCGAGGACAGCGTGACCAGGCCGCTCGCCGTCCCGGCGGTCCGTTGCGCGAATTTCGACGCCGACGCGGAGCTTGGCCGCTCTCTTTCGTACACCATGGACCGCTACAGCCAGCTCGGGACCACCGCAGCCCTTGCGGCATGGCGCGATGCCGGGCTCCCGAAGACCAAGGACGCGCCGCGCAACGACTGGGGCGTCTCCTGGGGGACGGCCCTGGGCGGCACGCTCACGTTCGAGAGCGGCTATATCGAGCTGTTGCGCAACGGCCGCGAGCGCATATCGCCGCTTTCGGTCGTGCTCGGAATGAACAACGCGGCCGCCTCCCACATATCGATCCAGCTCGGCCTGGGGGCTTCCTCCGCGACGTATTCGGTCGCGTGCGCCTCATCGGCAGTCGCGATCGGCGAAGTCTTGCAGAAGATCCGCTCGGGCGAGGCAACGCTGATGGTCGTCGGCGGCTCCGAGGCGCCGCTGTCCTATGGCGTCGTGCGCGCATGGGAAGCGATGCGCATTCTTGCACTGGGCGACGAGGCATCCGCCGCCCGCGCCTGCCGCCCGTTCAGTTCCGATCGGCAGGGTCTGGTGCTCGGCGAAGGAGCGGGCGCAATGATCCTCGAGGACTGGGACCACGCGGTCCGGCGCGGAGCAAGGATATACGCCGAATTCGCCGGATGTGGCAGCACTTCCGATCACGAGCATCTCGTCCGGCCCAATGTCGACGGCCAGATGCGCGCCATGCGCATGGCCATTGCAGATGGCGGCCTCGCGCCCGACGAGATCGATTACATCAACGCGCACGGCACGGCGACACGCGAAGGCGACCCGATCGAAATCGCGGCGATTCGCGGCGTTTTCGGACCGCGTTCCGAGGCCGTCGCGGTCAGCGCCACGAAATCGATGCATGGGCACATGCTCGGCGCAACCGGAGTGATCGAGGCCATCATCACCGTGATGTCCCTGGCGTCGCAGGAGGCGCCGCCGACCGCGCATCTCGACGATGTGGATAGCGAGTGCACCGGCGTACGCCACATTACCGGAGCGCCCCTGCGGGGCAGCATGAGGGCGGCGCTGTCCAACTCTTTCGCATTCGGGGGCAGCAACACCGTGCTCGCATTCCGCGCGGTTCATTGAATCTGCGCCCCTGCGGGGGCGCGTCGATCTCCTCACGAAGTTCTCAGCCGCCGCATCGCCAGCAACGGGAGCCGCAGCACGAAGCCGAGGAACAGGCGTACGTGCATCCAGGTCAGCAGCGCGTTGTCGCGCCAGTAATTGAAGTGCGACACGCCGCCCTCCTCCGCGTGGAAATACCGCACCGGCGCGGGTTTGTTGAGGGGACGCACTCCCAGCCAGCACATTCGCACCGCCGCTTCCGGGTCGAAGTCGAAGCGCCGCATCCAGTGCTGCTTCCGCATCACTTTGCGCAGGGGCATGATCGGGTACACCCTGAAGCCGAACAGCGAGTCACCGATTCCCGTCCACAGCGTTTCGAGGTTGGCCCACCAGTTGGATACGCGACGCCCCTTCACGCGCAGATTCGGCGCGCTTGCATCGAACACCGGAACACCCAGCACCATGCAGGCAGGCTCGGCTGCGGAAGCCGCCATGAACTCGCCGATCAGCTCAGGCGGATGCTGCCCGTCCGAATCCATCGTCAGAACGTGCGTGAAACCGGAAGCCTGGGCAAGCTCGATGCCGTGCAGGACGGCCGCACCCTTGCCGCCGTTCCTGGGCAATACGATCACCTTCAGACCCGCATCGGCTTTGGCCATCTCGCGCAATCCTTCGGCCGTACCGTCGGTACTCGCATCCACCACGACCCACACCGGGTTCCAGACACGCCGTGCGGCATCGACCGTCTCGTAGACCCTGGCGCCGGGGTTGTAGCTCGGAATCAGGACAAGATGAGTCCGGGAAACCTCCTCCATCGGGTCCTCATCGTTCGTCAAGCCGGTTATGCAGCTGCGCAAGGATATCGGCTGCAGTGTCCATGCCATTCCGGCAGTCGAGCTCGGAGGCAAGATAGGCCTCCAGTTCCGCAATCATCTCTCTCAAATTGTCCTTGGGCATGAAACGCCTTCCCAGCCGGACGCGGTAACAGACCGGCAGCGGCGGTATGCGATGAAGCGGCCAGCCCTTCGACAGGAAAGGCGATGTGGTTTCGATCAAGACCGTCTGGATGGGAGCCCCCGAGCGCTTCGAGACGAGATCCGCCCCTCCCTTCAGGCGATTGACTGGCTCGCGCGTCGTGCGGGTTCCTTCCGGAAAGAGCAGGAGCTGGCTGCCGGCCCTGAGGTCCTCCACCGCCTGCCTTACTCCTCCGATGAATTCATCGTTGCGTATGTAGCCGGCCAGGCGCGCCGAGGCCCCGTAAATCGGATTGTCGATCAAGGCGGCCTTCATCACGCAGGTCACCTCGGGCAGGCGCGACAGGACCATTACGGCATCCAGAAGGCTGGGATGGTTGGGTGCGATGATCAACGGTCCGGCTTCGCGCAAGGCGTCCAGCGCGCGCAGATCGAAGCGAAAGGCCCCGGTCAGCGCGAGGAACCAGAGGTAGCAGCGAAACCCGTAGCTGGTGATCTGCCGTCCTACCAGCCTCCCCCCCGCCTTCGGCAGGAGGTGGCACAGCAGCGCCGCCACCCCGGACCAGACCAGGCACATCAGGCCGAAGACGAGCAGCCCCGAATAGATGACAAGGTATCCATAGGCGGCGCGCAGCCCTGCCCGGATCCTTGGCGCGGGAGTCGGCGAAGTCATGCGCCCACCCTAACACAGGACGCGGCAGTGGCGGCTCTCGGTGAAGATTCGACTTTATAACCCGGCCTCGGCAAGCGCCTGCATTAATTTGCTCTTCTGTGCGCTATCCGTCATCGGATAGCTTTCCACCCAGCGGCGACCGGAAAAGCCCGGCTGAAGCGCGCGGATTTCTTCTGCTTCCCAAGCCGCTGACGTTTTGTTCCCGGCTGCAGCGTGCAAGGCTGCCGCGTATACGTGCGTCTCAAGGTACTCCGGGTTGCGCCTTAACGCCTCTTCCAGATTGACCCGGGCCTGCTCCAGGTCGCCGAGGAAGAGATAGGCCCGACCGAGCACGAGAAAATAAAGATAGCCCGACTTCGGATCGAGGCGCATCGCAGTGCGTATGAGAGGCACGCTGTCCGCCGGACGTCCAACGAACGTGTTGATGCTGCCCATCAGCGCATATCCGTCGGCGAATGACGGATATAGGCGCACGGCGGTCTCCAGGTATTTCAGCGCCTGCTCGTGCTGGCGCCGCTGCGCGTGCACGTAGGCGAGTACCCAGTAAGTCTCCGGAACGTCCGGGTTGATCTGGTGCGCAGTCCGGGCCATATCGAATGCGCGGTCGAGCGCTGCGGCGCCGTTTCCGCTCCACTGATTACGATAGTCCGCGGCGTATGTCAGTGCGAGCCCTGCATACGCACGGGCAAAGGCGGCGTCCAGCTCGATGGCGCGCCGGAACATTTCGCGAGCGGTGTTGTTCGCCGGGCTTTGGCGAACGAGCAGTGCGGATTGCCCGCGAAGAAAGTATTCATAGGCTTCCAGATTGCGTGTGTGGCGCTGCGCCATGCGTTGAAGTTCCGCTTGGCTCACCTTCGCGGGCAGCATTCGGACAATCTTCGGCCCAAGCTCGTCCTGGATCGCGAAGAGATCGCTCAGCGTGCGGTCGAAACGCTCGGACCACAACTGTTTTCCCGTTTCCGCGTCCGTGAGATGGACGTGCAGCCGCAGGTGCTTGTCGACGCGCTGGACGGTTCCGGACACGAGATAACGGACCGGTGGAGCGTCGCTCGGCGCCTCGTCGCCCGCTCGGCCGTCCATGAGCGCAAATCCGATGATCCAGAGGCCGGGCACCTTCGACAGGTCGGTCAAGAGGTCCGCTGTGACGCCACGAGCGAGGAGCACCTCCTGCGGATCGTTCCCCAGTGCCTCGAATGGCCTGATGGCAACGGTCGGTTGCGCCAGGCGGGCCGCTTCGGTGCTTGCTATCGGGGTTACGCGCTCGCCCTTGATCCACCACGCTCCGGCCGCAACGAGCAGCAGTGCGGCCATGCCTGCTCCCGCCATCCACGGAACGCGTCGCTTGCGCTCGGAGTACAAGTGTTCGGAATCCGGCCGGACCGCTGCGGAGGAGTTCTCCGCCGACCGGACCACCGGGGCGACCAGCCGGTAGCCCCCCTTCGAGATCGTCTGGATGTAAGCCGGGTCCTCGGGCGCATCCCCAAGCGCCTTGCGCAGCTTGATGACGACTTGGGTGAGGGAGTCGTCGCCCACAACCACGCCGGGCCACACGGCTGAAAGCAGCGCTTCCCGGCTCACGACCTGCCCAGGGCGGTTCGCGAGGTAGATTAGAGCTGCCATGGCCTTGGGCTCGAGCTTCACGGTCTTGCCCGCGGCCGAGAGTTGATTCAGCGCGGCCTCGACCCTCCAGTCGCCGACCCGCAATCTCTCAGTGTTCAGCGCGGGAGGGGGTTCAGTGCCAACGGGCATGATTCGGCCTCAAGGTGACCTTGATTCCAACGTGCTGAATTATGCTGTGTTTCGCATCCTTCGCCAAAGCTTAGTCGTTTCTTCGGGACTTTCTTCGCAAGCTTGCCTTTCAATGTTCCTGACCTACCCGGCATCGGGCGCCGCAATTGGCTTCATTGGAGGAGGAGCATGGAAAAGCTGTTTGACATTGAGAAAAGAGGACAAGCATGAAGATAAGAACACTTCTTTTCTTGAGCGCTCTATCGTTCCTTGTGCTCGGACCAGGAGAGGGTCTGGGAGCACGGGACGGGTTAATTGCGCGACGAGTCATCATCTTTGTTTGGGATGGACTTCGGGCTGACGATGTAACTCCGGAAAACATGCCGAATTATTTCGCCCTCGCCCGATCCGGGGTCGTGTTCGCTGATCACCACGCCGTATATCCAACCTTCACCATGATGAACTCCGCGTCCATTGCGACTGGAACGTATTCGGGAGTGCATGGGTTCTACGGCAACGTGGTGTACGCCCCGAGCGCGAGGGGAAAGAACGCGAAGGGAGTCGATATCGATTTTTCTGCCCCGGCGTTCATCGAGGACTTCGGGGTCGTCGAAGCCGTGCGGGAATCGTACCAGGGCAGGCTCACGCTCGTTTCGACGATGCTTCAAGCGGCACAGGCCAAAGGGCTTTCGACAGCGGCCGTCGGCAAGTTCGGAGCGGCTTTCATCCAGGATTACAAGCGAGGGGACATCGTCCTCGATGAGGATGCGGCGATGCCGCTCAGTTTCGCGAAAGAACTCCAGAAAGCCGGTCATGCGCTTCCGAGGAACACCATCAATGCCTACGACGCGGGTGCGTTAGCGCTCGCCAATGACAACGGCGACCCGACGGCTGCCATTCCGATTCAGAGGCTCAAGGACGGGCAGACCGCGAATCCGCTCGACCGCACTGGCGCGCTTTCTCGTCGTGGGTTCAAGTATCTCACTGACGTCTTCGTCGATTACGTCCTCCCGAACAAGAAGCCGGATCTGACGATCTTCTGGTCGAAGGAGCCGGACGCGACGAATCACGCGTATGGACCCGGGACGTACAACTCGATCGATGCGACGAAGATGAACGACGAGATTCTGGGCCGGGTCGTCGCCAAAATCCGCCAGCTCGGCTGGGAGCAAACGACCGACATCATCATCACTCAGGACCACAATCACAGCACCGTCTCCGGTGATGTCGCGCACTTCCCGTTCCGTGGAATCGTCGATGGCGACGTAGGTTCGCGCGATCCATACGGGTACTCGGTCTCGGGCTTCGTGCGCACGGCCGAGTTGCTCACCCGGGACGGGCTGAAGGCCTACGATGGCGCAGGCTGCCGCGACATCCCGACCTTGTCAGGCATCCTGTTCGACGGGACTCACGTTCACCCCGCCAAGAACGACGCCGATGGAAGCGTCTGTGGCAAGGCGCAAAAGTACACCTCGCCAAGATACTTGGTGCCGAAGCCGGTTCCCGCCGGCGGCGTCGTCGTAGCCGCGAACGCGGGAAGCGATTACCTCTTCGTCCCGGATGGCGACTCCAACACCGTAAAAGCTGCAGTGCTGAGCCTCCAGAGCCGCCTGCAATTCGGCGCAATTTTCGTGAGCGATAAGTATCGCGACGTCGCCGGGACGCTGCCCATGAGCCTCATCAAGACGGAGAACCGGGTCGCCGGCCGTGCGCCAGACATCATCGTCAGCTTCGCTTTCGACGAAAACGTGGTCGTGCAGGCCGCGCTGGAATCAGCTACGCGAGC
>DATHJM010000466.1:0-4935 GCA_035489775.1 Burkholderiales bacterium | reverse complement strand
TCGCTCAAGCGCCTCGGCGTGGAAGTGATCGACATCTACGGACTGCACCGCGTCGACCCCAAGGTGCCAATCGAGGACACCGTGGGTGCAATGAAAAAACTGGTCGACCAGGGCAAGGTGCGCCATCTCGCGCTTTCCGAGGCGGGCGCCGCTACCCTCAGGCGCGCGCACAAGGTGCATCCGCTGGTCGCGCTCGAGACCGAGTACTCGCTGTGGTCGCGCGACGTGGAAAAGGACATCCTCCCTGCCTGCCGTGAGCTCGGAATCGCCTTTATGGCTTACTCGCCGCTTGGCCGCGGGTTCCTCACCGCGACGATCAAGACGCTGGACGAGCTCCAGCCGAAGGATCGCCGTCGCGATCATCCGCGCTTCAATCCCGAAAACCTCAAGCGCAACGTCGCGCTGCTGCAACCGCTCGAATCGATCGCCGCGGCCCACAAGGTTGCACCGGCGCAGGTGGCGCTCGCCTGGGTGCTCGCTCAAGGGCAGGACATCGTGCCGATCCCGGGAACGAAGCGGCGCAGTTACCTGGAGCAAAACGCGGCCGCAGCCGGCATGACTTTGAGCGCAGCGGAAATCGCGCAGCTCGCGAAGACGTTTGCTCCCGGCGTTGCCTCGGGCACCCGCTATCCGGAGAAGCAGCTCGCCGGCCTCGGCATTTGAATCTGATCGGACCGGACCCTCAGTCCAACGCCCGTTGTTCCGCCCCGAGGTGGGCGCTCTCGCGAAAATGCCGGTTGGCCTCCTCGGTTCGCCCGATGCGCTCGAAAAGCCGTGCGAGCGCGACATGTGCCCCTTTAGTCGGCTGCGTAGCGAGGCTCGCCTCGAGGTAACTTTGAGCCTTTCCCCACAACTCGCGCTGTACGCATAAGCGGCCCAGCGTCAGCAGCAATTCCGCTTCTCCGGGGCGCTCGCTCAGCCATCGTTCGGCCCGCTCGAGCCGCTCGAACGCGTCTTCGTCGGTGCATTCTCCATACAGGAGGGCGAGTTCGCCGTCCCAGCCCCTCTCGAGCGCTTCCTCGATGATCCGGTGGGCCTTGCGGCAATCCTCGAGTTCGATGAAGGCGCGCGCGGCCGCGGCCGCTATCTTGGGACGGACGCGCTCTGAGCGTGGCGTGTCTTCCCAATGCCGGGCGAGGCTTTCCCGACCGGCGATCTTGCGCGACAGTATCGCGATCCGGGCGTTCACGCGCACGCTATCGAGGGCGTCGGGCGGCATCGCATCCCGCTTTTCCAGCAAGTTCGCCACGCGCAGGACTTCCTCCCAATTTGCCATGCCTTGCTCCGCGCGCAGCGACAGCAACAGTGCCGCAACATGCCGAGGCCGTCCCGCGTTCAGTTCTCGCAGGACGGCTCGCGCTTCGACGAAGCGCCGTTCGTCCAGCAGGAGCTCCGCCGCGGTCATCAGACGCGCAAGACGCCACTCACCGTCCCCTTCTTTCGCCCGTTCGAGCCACTGATCGCGCCGGCCGAATTGCCGCAGCCTTTGCGCCGCACGTGCCGCAAGAAGGCTCGCGAGGCCCGGCGCGGTCCCCAGTTTGGTCGCCCCCGAGGCGAGTTTCTCGGCCCGGACAAATTGGCCCTCGAAGAGCGCCTGAATCGCACCCAGCTCCGCTGCGCGCCCTTTTGCATCCCGCCGCCGTTCACGAAAAGCGCGCACATGCGAAGGAAGCCTCAGGGTATGCCACACTACCCTGAGCAGAAAATACGCGGCCGCGAAGGCAGCGATCAGAAGAACGGCGAGCAGGTTGAGCGAAATTTCGGCGCGCCATGGAGGCAGAACGAACAGCGCGTAACCGCCGTGACCTCGCATTGCGAGCGAAAGCGCCACGGCGAGCGCCGATAGGACAAGCAACCACAGCAGGCCCTTCATTGCCCGGCCTGCTTCCGAATTGGCTTGTAGCCGCGCACCGCCGCGAGGCTCTCGCCGATCGTCGGAAGCGAGACCCCTATGGCGCCTGAGGCGAGCTGCTTGAGGGTCACCGCCATCGCCGCGGCAGCGCGAGAGCGCGTGTCGAAGTATCGCTCGAGCCAGCTTGCCGCGGCTTTCACATCGCCGCGATACGTGGTTTCATCGCGTGCAAGGAGCGCAAGCCGCGCGTTCAGCAGGCGCAGCTTCAGGTTCTCTCGCAGGAAAAACGCCTGCGGCGGGCTGAGCAAGGCCGGATCGGCGCCTTCCATGTTCTGAATCCTGACCAGCTGCTTGAGCTCGCCGAGAAAATCGGCGAGCAGCCTTTCCCATAATCCCTCGGGCTCGCGCTTGGCGGCGGTCGTCGCCTGCGGGCGCGCTTCCTGCACCAGCGGCAGGGAATCCACGCCCGCGATCAACTGGTCCAGTTTCACGGCAATTCCCGGGACATCCAGGCCGGGCGCGGTCTTGAGGCGTTCGATATCGCGGGCGAAGACCTTGCGCAGCGGCAGGAACTGGGGGCGGCCCGAGCGCGCCAGGCGCGCCTCGGCCGACTGTAGCGCAGCCAGCGCCACCTGGCCGTTGCCGGTGAGCTGCAGCTGCTGCGAGGCAATGGTGAGGATCTGCTCGATTTCGGCGATCACCCATTCGTCGCGGTTGCGCGATAGCTCCTGGTAGAGCGCCTCGAGACCGATCTGCTGATTCTGAAATTCCGCGAACTTCAACTCGATTTGCGCAAGTTTCGCCTGTACCTCGCGCGCCGCCTCCTGTGCCTGTCTCGCGGCAAGGCGCGCGTCGCGGCTGTCGGACTCGCTTTCGCGCACGCGTTGAGCAAGCTCGCCGCGCAACGCGTTGATCCGGCTGTGACCGTCGTACCACTGCCAGACGAAAAGCAGTGCGACCAGCCCGAATGCGACAGCCGTCGGCCATATGCGCCAGGCTTTGCGCTTCGACGCTCGCTCGCTCCCGGATCCGGGTGGAGTGTCGTTTTCCATGCGTGACTCGACTAGAGATGAGAGGCGATCATACTTTAGCAAAAAAAGCCGCCATCTCAGCTACGGTGTGAACATCCCCGCGCCCGGTCACGACGATCTCCCGCACGTCGAGCTTGCGCGCGGCAAGCGCGATCCTGGGATGCGGCACGAACACCGGGGTCGCACGCAGGTATTCCCTGCCGGTAGGACCCAGCATCTCGGAGAGATTCACCAGGCCTTCGGCGCTGGTAATCGAGACCGCTTCGATTCCGCCGCTCTGCCAGCGGGCGAGGAGGCCTCCCGCGTCGGCGTCAGGCCGCATGCGGCGGTAGCACTCGGCGTACTCGACTCGCGCGCCCCGCGCTTCAAGTTTCGCTCGCAGCCATTCGCGGCCGCCCTGCCCGCGAAAGATCACGACCGAGCGCCCCTGCAGATCCTGCAACTCGGGAAGCCCGGCGAGCGCCTCGCTGTCGGCCTCGCCGGCAGGCGCTATCACCGCACGGAACCCTCGTTCCTCGAGCGCGCTTGCGGTCCCGTTCCCCACGGCGGCGACGCGGAGGTCCTTCGGCCAGTTCCGGCTCCCCATGACCATCGCGTGCCCCCGCATCGCCGCCGTCGGGCTGACGAAAATCGCGAGCTGAAAACCATCCAGGCGCGCAATCAGACTCGAGACCGCTCCAGGATTTTCCGGAGGCAGGATCTCGATGGTGGGAAAAAGAATCGGGTCTCCGCCTGCTGCGCGAATCCGCTCGGCCAGCGCCAGAGCGTGCTCGCGCGGGCGAGTGACCACGATGCCGCGGCCCGAGAGCGGTCCTGCTCTCATGACAAGGACGCGAGAATCGCGTCCGCGCCGCGGGCCCGCAGCGTCGCCGCGAGCATCTCACCCAGGTATTCCGGCGCCGCGATCGGGCCGCTCAATTCCGCGCGCACCACCTTGCTGCCGTCGGGCATCGCCACGAGGCCCCGCAAGCGAATCTCCGCCCCGTTTGCCACGGCGTATGCGGCTAGCGGCAGCTGGCAATCGCCCGACAATGCGCGGCTCAGTGCACGCTCGGCGAGCACGCAGGCCGATGTGTCGAAATCCCCGAGCGGAGCCAGGCGCTGCTGCAGGTCGCCTTGGTCCTCCCGGCACTCGATCACGAGCGCACCCTGCCCGGGCGCGGGCAAGCTCTGCTCGGGCTCGATCATCGCCCGGATTCGCCCCGCGAGACCGAGCCGCTTGAGCCCCGCTGCAGCGAGAACGATTGCCTGGTACTCCCCCCGATCGAGCTTCGCCAGCCGCGTGTCGAGATTGCCGCGCAGCGGATTCACCGTCAGCAAAGGATGGCGCTCGCGCAATTGCGCCTCGCGCCGCAGGCTGGAAGTTCCAATGATGGCGCCCGGCGGCAACGCTTCGAGGCTCGCGCTCAGGTTCGATACGAGGCAGTCGCGCGGGTCCTCTCTCGCGCTGATCGCCGCCAGGCAAAAACCTTCGGGCAGGCGCATCGGGACGTCTTTCGCGGAGTGCACGGCAAGATCGGCCCGCCCGTCCTCGAGCGCGGCCTCTAGCTCCTTGACGAAAAGGCCCTTGCCGCCGATCTGGGCGAGCGGCCGATCGACGATCTGATCGCCTCGCGTCGTGATGCCGAGGATGCTCACTTCGCAATGCGGATACAGGCGCTTGAGCTCGCCTGCGACGTGCTCGGACTGCCACATCGCGAGCCGGCTCCTGCGCGACGCAATGACGATTCGTTCAGAACCCCGACTCAAGTCTTGTTCCCTAGCTTACCAGCGACTTGACCTGCGCCCATTGCCTGCGGCTCACCGGCAGCCTCTCTTCGAGGCCTTCCAGGACCACCGACCACCCGACTTCGCCTTCAGTCTCGGCGCCGCGCTCGACGCCGCGGATCAATCGCCGCGCCACCAGACAATTGCGATGAATCCGCACGAACACGTTGCTGAATTCCTGCTCGAGCTGCGTAAGCGCTTCCTCGACCAGGTGCTCGCCGGTGCGGGTCCGCACGGTGACGTACTTGAGCTCAGCCCTGAGGTAAATCACCTCCGAGACGCGGA
>DATHJM010000465.1:0-2762 GCA_035489775.1 Burkholderiales bacterium | reverse complement strand
GTTGTGCGATCCGCCGGAGACGAACCACACGCCCTCGGCGGCCTGCTCGGCCGTGACGCGCTCGGTGCTGACCGCGCGCACATTGTCCGGGACCTGGATGTCCGAGGGCCCGTTGGGCTGGACTTCCTTCACCGCGAGGTCGAGCACCATGTATCCGCCTTGCCTCTGCACGATGCGGGTCGGGAATTTCACGCCGCCGAAATCGCGGTAGTCGGAGTACGTGGCGGCAGTCGTGATGTCTCCGAGCACCGGATTGGATGCGCGCGATTCCACCCGCTCGACGAGCAAGTCCGCGCTGAGGTACGCGGTCGCCGAGAATGCGCCGGGCACGCTGAAGGACACGATGGGGAGTTTCTTCCCGCCTTGCGTGTGCCACTTGAGGTCGGCCTTGTTCTTCATCGCGGCCTTGATCACGCCGTGCGGCGTGGTCCACAGGTCCTGCGTGCGGCCGGCTACCGCGGCAAGCGCCGGCGCGGGCGCGGGCCCGGTCTGGTTCCACGCGTACGTGCCGCTCAACGCCTGGGTGACTTTCTGTTCGCCGGTCAGCGGCGCGGCGCCGCCGCCGGTGGGCTCGGCGCGGCTGCGCACGAACTCCTCGCGAAACGCGGCGCCGTCGTAGTCGATCAGCCGCGCGTAGCTCGGGTAGTTCATCTTCGGCCACGCCATGCCGGGCTTGTAGGCCTGCCCGAACGACGCGGCAGAGCCGCTGCCCGAGTAGCGGATCGTCTTCAGGGTCGCCGCGCCCATCGCTTTCGCGGCGCTGTCCAGCACCGCCGTCGCGTCCTCGCCGAAAGCGCTTCCCGATACGACGAGGGCGAGCGCCGCGGCGAGAACTGCGAGCTTGCTGCGGTTGATGTCAGGTCTCATGGTCTCCTCCTTCTGCGCGGTCGACAGGCCGACCGGGGTGTTATATTCCGCTTCTGCTCCGGGCTGCATGTTACTCCGCCCGCCGCGCCCGTGAGTGGATTTCCCACCTGATCTGAAACGAGGTCGCAATGCTCCGCTATCGCTTCAGCCTCTTTGGTTTGCTGCTGGTCTCGCTCTGCGCTTTGGCACAGCCGAAAGCGCCCTACTATCCCGACGCGGTCTGGCAGCGCAAGACGCCGGCGGAAGCGGGCGTCAACGCGCAGCTGCTCAAGGACGCGATCGATTTCGCCGTCGCCGGCGAAACGCGCAATCCGCGCGACCTGACGCTGAACCATTACCAGACCTTCGGGCGCGAGCCGTTCGGCTACGCGATCGGCCCGATCAAGGATCGCGGCGACCAGACCGGCGTCGTCGTCCACAAGGGCTACATCGTCGCCGAATGGGGCGAGCCGCTGCGCGTCGACATGACGCACAGCGTGACCAAGAGCCTGCTCTCGAGCGTCGTCGGCATCGCCTACGACAGGGGCATGATCAAGAGCATCGACGATCCGGTGAGGGACTACGTCGCGCCGATCCAGCTTTACAATCCTGCCGCCGGCGGCGACAAGTCCGACCGCCTCGGTCGCTCCGAATTGCTGTTCCTGTTCGAGACCCCGCACAACCGCACCATCACCTGGAATCACCTGCTGCGGCAGACGAGCGACTGGGAGGGGACGCTGTGGGGCAAGCCCGACTGGGCGGATCGTCCGACCGACAAGCCGGGCGAATGGCTGACGCGCCCGCGCAACAAGCCGGGCACCGTATACAAGTACAACGACGTGCGCGTCAACGTGCTCGCGCTCGCCGCGCTCAACCTCTGGCGCCGCCCGCTGCCCCAGGTGCTCAAGGAAACCATCATGGACCCGATCGGCGCTTCGAACACCTGGCGCTGGTTCGGCTACGAGAATTCGTGGATCGTTCTGGATGGCAGCGCCGTGCAGTCGGCGACGGGAGGAGGGCACTGGGGCGGGGGGATGTTCATCAACGCCTACGACATGGCCCGGTTCGGTTATTTCACGCTGCGCCGCGGCAAGTGGAAGGAGCGCCAGCTGCTCTCGAACCAGTGGGTCGACTGGGCGCTCACGCCGACGCCGGCCGAGCCGAGCTACGGCTTCATGAATTGGTACAACAACAAGGACAAGAAGCTTTTTCCGAGCGCGCCTGCGAGCGCTTTTGCGCATATCGGGAACGGCACCAACATCGTCTACGTCGACCCGGACCACGACGTCGTGGCCGTCGTGCGCTGGATCGAGCGCGGGGCGATCGACCAATTCATCAAGCGGCTGCTCGCGGCCGTGCCCTGAGCGGCTCCTGCGCTTCGCGAGTTATCAACAAATTCTGTGCATAGCCTGTGAGTATTCCGCGTGCATTTGCTCGGGATGCTGCGCGGAACGGGGAGTTCTATCGGGCTGATTAATCCCTGTGCAGGAGCTGGCCCGAGTCTTGCCCGGGTAGCTACGCCTTCGGCGCCGGATGGATGTTGTCCACCCAATGCACTTCTTCGGGCTTTTCGACGACCGGGATGTCGAGGTTCACCACCACGGGCTCCTGGCCGCTCCGGACCAGAACGCATGAGAGCGGCTGCTGGTCGCTCGCGTTGATTTCCTGGTGCGGTACGTAGGGCGGCACGTAGATGAAATCGCCCGGCCCCGCTTCGGCGACGAATTCGAGCCTGTCGCCCCAGCGCATGCGGGCGCGCCCGCTGACGACGTAGATCACGCTTTCGACCGGACCGTGATGGTGCGCGCCGGTCTTCGCCTTGGGATGGATGACGACTGTCCCGGCCCAGAGCTTCTCCGCTCCCGCGCGCGCGTTGGTGATTGCCGCGGCGCGGTTCATGCCGGGCGTCTGCGGCG
>DATHJM010000464.1:0-7037 GCA_035489775.1 Burkholderiales bacterium | reverse complement strand
TCCCGCAGGCGCTCAACCGCTTTCAGCAGCAGAACGCGGCCACGATCTCCGGCGTGCCCTTCATCGGCGTGACCCAAGGCGAGGCGATCGAGTATATGCAAAAGCTCGGGGCGCGCACCTTGCCGCAGGGCTACTCGGTCGACTACGCCGGGCAGTCGCGGCAGTACATCCAGGAATCGAGCGCTCTGATCATCACCTTCCTGTTCGCGCTGGTCGTCATATTTCTCGCGCTCGCAGCGCAGTTCGAGAGCTTCCGCGACCCGATCATCATTCTCGTCTCGGTACCGATGTCGATTTGTGGAGCGCTTATCTTCGTAAACCTTTTCGGCACGCTCGGCATCGGCGCGGTGAGCCTCAACATCTATACTAAAGTGGGGCTGGTGACGCTCATCGGCCTCATCAGCAAGCACGGCATCCTGATAGTCGAGTTCGCCAACAACCTGCAGAGGCAGGGCAAGTCCAAGCGCGAAGCGGTCGAAACAGCGGCTGGAATCCGCCTGCGGCCGATCCTGATGACCACCGGCGCGATGGTGCTCGGCGTTGTCCCGCTCCTCATCGCGAGCGGCGCGGGCGCGGTGAGCCGCTTCAATATGGGGCTGGTGATCGCAACCGGCGTCGCCATCGGAACGCTGTTCACGCTCTTCGTCGTCCCGGCGATGTATTTGCTGCTCGCCGAGGACCACTCGCAGCGGGCGGCGGGCGATGCGCTGCCGGCTGCAGGCGGACACGCCGGGACGCACTGACCGCCGACCCGGTCCTATGACGGCGCGGGTCTGTATCGTCGGCGCGGGCCCGGTCGGCGTTGTCGCGGCGATCGCTTGTGCTAGAAAAGGATTGCACGTCACGCTCTTCGAGGCGGAGCGTGAAATCGACCACAGCCCGCGAGCCGCGACCACGCACCCTTCCACGCTGGAGATGCTTGCTGAATTGGGGCTTCTCGAAGAGTTTCAGGCGGTCGGCCTCGTCGCGCGGCATTTCCAGTTCTGGGACGGCGCGACGAAGACGCTCGTCGCGGAGTTCGACCACGAGGCGCTACGCGACGAGACACCCTACCCCTACGTCGTTCAGACCGAGCAGCACAAGCTCGTGGCTATCGGCTTGCGGCGCCTTGCCGCGATGGCGAACGTGGAAGTACGCCTCGGCACGGCCATCGCCGACGCTGCGCAGGATGCCAAGAACGTCCGCGTCACGACGGTGAGTGCGGAGCAGCATGTCTTCGACTACGTCATAGGCTGCGACGGTGGGCGCAGCACGGTGCGCAAGTGCCTGGATATCGATTTCGAGGGCTACACCTGGCCCGAGCGGTTCCTCGTGCTGACGACGCTGTTCGACTTTCAGGCGGCGCTTGGCTGCTGCCCGCGCAGCTACATCTCCGACCCGGAGGAGTGGACTAACCTCTTCAAGGTCATGGGCGACGATCTGAGAGGACGCTGGCGCGCGGTGTTTCCCGCCCGGGAGAACGAGACGGACGACGAAGCGTTCTCGGAGGCCGCGGTGCGCAGGCGGCTGCGAAAGCTCTGCGAAGACCACCCGATGGAGCTCGTCGCGCACCGGAACATCTACCGGGTGCACCAGCGCGTGGCGAAATCCTTCCGCAAGGGCCGCGTGTTCCTCGCGGGGGACGCCGCGCACGTCAACAATCCGGTCGGAGGCCTCGGTCTGAACTGCGGCATCCACGACGCGATGGAGATTGCCGAGACGCTGCATCGCGTCGCGAGCGGGCAGGCGGGCGAAGAACTGCTCGGCCGCTACGAACGCCGCAGGCGGCCGCTGAATATCGAATACGTGCAACAGCAGACCGTTGCGAACAAGAAAAGGCTGGAAGAGCGCGACCCGCGCCTGCGGCAGGCCGGTTTCGACCATCTGCAACGCACCGTCGCCGACCCGGTGTTGCACAAGCAGTTCCTGATGCGCACCTCGCTCATCGAAAGCGTGCGCCGGGCACGGGAAATCGCCTGAACCCCTGGTCTACCAGGTCCTGAAAAGGGGGCGCGCCCCCTTTAGATCCCCCAGATTTGAGGCTACAGAAGAACGCTTCCCCCTGAACTTCGCGGGGGAATCGTTCTTCGGCAGCCTTCTAACGTTTTCGCGGCGGCCGGTGTTCGAGCAGCGCGCCGGCCTTGCGCTCCAAAGCGTCGCGCAGGCGCAGCATTCGCGCCTGTCTTTTCGTGACGAGCGGGTAGTGGCGTATCTCGTCGACCGCTTCGCCCACCTCCCAGCAGTTTTTCCCGCTGGTGACCCAGACCTTGGGCGCAAGCCCGCGCAGGTCGAAAGGGCGCGAGTAGCTGCGCAGCGTTTTCTGGGCGCGATTGTTTGCGTACTCGTGCAGGTAGGACATCGCAAGCTCGCGCAAGCTCCGGTATACCGGGTCGCGCCAGCGCAGCACGGGCGGATTGGTTTTCGAGATTGCCCCCCAGCATCTCCCGCGCCGGAACAGCGCCACCACGTGGTCGTAGTCGCGCTCGGCCCGCAGATCCATGAGCAGCGGCGGCTCGCCCTGGACCCACAGGGCGCAGGCCGCCAGCATGGCGCCCTCGAGGCAGTGAGCCCGGCGCTGGCGCAGCACTTCGCGCACCGGCAGGCAGGTCTCGCCGCCGATTTCGAAATTGGCGGGCAGCGCGTCGAGAAAACCCTGGATTTTCTCCGGAGTGGAAAGCCGGGCCAGAACCGAAAACTCGGCACGGGTAAGGCCCAGGTCTTCCTGGCGGGCAAGGCGCGCTCTCAACTCTCGGCTCCATGAAAAAGGGCGGGCATGTGGCGCCGCCTCGGGCATTCTAATGCTAGGCTCTGCCTCCATGATCAGACTCCTGCTTTCCCGCCGGATCGGAAACCTCGCCGGATTTCTCGTCTGCGCCGGAATGCTCGCCTTCGGCTATTACCTGCAGTTCGCCGCAGGGCTCGAGCCCTGTCCCTTGTGCATCCTCCAGCGGCTTCTCCTCTTCGCAGCCGGAGTTGCTTTCCTTGTTGCCGCCCTCCATCACCCGGCGGGCAGGCCCGGCGCGGGTGTCTACGGCGGGGTCATCGCTTTCATCGCGGCGGTCGGTGTCGCGGTCGCGGGGCGGCACGTGTGGCTGCAGCACCTGCCGCCGGAGAAGCGGCCCGCCTGCGGCCCGGCGCTCGATTATCTGCTCTCGGCGTTCGGGCCCATCGAGGGATTGAGCCGCGTGCTGCGCGGGTCGGGAGAGTGCGGTGCGGTCGACTGGACGCTGCTCTCATTCAGCATTCCGGAGTGGACGCTCGCCGCGTTCGTGACGCTCTCCGCCTGGGCGGTTTTTCTCGCGCTGCGAGACTGAAGGCGATCCCGCCTTGTGGCGGCGGGGATTCTCGATCCACGGGTTCCCCGCGGCGTCGACCGCTCAGGCCCGCCGGAGATGAGCCTGGATTTCCGGTATCGAGACGACAGGGCTATCCGCAAGCGCGGCCTTCAGCACCTCGCCGAGAAGGACCGTCGCAGGACCGGACCCTGACCGGCGCGCGAGCTTGGGCAGATCCGCGAGCGTACCGTGGAGCACGCACCGCTCGGGGAGCGTTGCGCTCTCCACCAAAACCAGCGGCGTGTCTTTCGGCTTGCCGCGGTTGATCAGCTCGGTGCTGATCGCTTCTGCGAGTCCCGCGCCCATGTAGATGACGGCGGTGTCGGCAGCGAGCACGCTCGCTGCCCAATCGTTCTCGCGTTCGCCCTCGGCGGCGCGCGGGGTAACGAAGACTACGTGGCGGGCGATGCCGCGCCGGGTGAGGGACATCCCGAGCTCGGCGGCGGCGGCGGTGGCGGCGGTGACTCCGGGGATGATCTCGAAATCGACTCCCGCCTTGCGCAGCGCGTCGACTTCCTCCTGTGCGCGTCCGAAAAGCGTGGGGTCGCCGCCTTTCAGCCGCACCACGACACCGCAGCTGCCCGCCGCGTCAATGAGGCGCTTGTTGATGAATGCCTGCGCGGTCGAACGACGGCCGCTGCGCTTGCCCACGAGAATTTTCCGCGCTCTCCCGGCGAGCGAGAGCGTCTGCCGGTGCACCAAGGCGTCGTGAAACACGATGTCGGCGCGCTTCAGGATTTCGGCAGCGCGCAGAGTGAGCAGGTCCGGTGCACCGGGGCCGGCACCGACCAGATAGACTTTACCCATCGATCATTCCTGCGGCCACCGTCTGATTGCTCACTTCGTCGATCAGAATAAAGGAACCGGTGGCACGGTTCAACCCGTAGGAATCGACGAAAAGCGGCCGTGCGAGAGCTACGGTGACCCGCGCGATGTCGTTCATCGCGAGACCGGCGGGCGCAAGCTGGGGCTCGAGCGTATTGATGGCGACGCGGTCATCGAGCGAGATAAGTCTGGCTTTCACGCTGCGCGTGGTGTGCTTGAGCACGAAGCGGGCGGCAGGCAAGGCCCGGGCGTCGAGCGACTCCGACGACAGCCAGCAGATCCGCGCTTGGATGGTTTTTGCCGATCGCGGCGGGTTGCCCGGGCCCGCGAGCAGATCGCCCCGGGAAATATCGATGTCATCGGCAAGCACCAGGATCACCGAATCGCCCGCGACCGCGATCGGCAGCGATTTGCCTAGCGAAACGATGTCCTTGACGATGCTGCGGCGTCCCGAGGGCAGAGCCAGTACCTCGTCGCCGGAGGCAAGCATGCCCGATTCGATCCTGCCGGCGTAGCCCCGGAAATCGGTCCCCGCTCCGGGGCGCACCACCAGCTGCACCGGAAAACGGAACGGCAGCGCGTCGGCCTCGTCGGCCACGTCGATTTCCTCGAGCGCGGCAAGCAGGGTGGGACCCCGGTACCAGCTCATGTTTTCGCCGCGCTCCACGACAAGATCGCCGCGCAGAGCGGAGATCGGGATGAAGCGCAGATCGGCGATGCCAAGCGGCGAGGCGAAGGCGAGAAAATCCCTTCGGATGCGCTCGAATGTCGTCTCGTCGGAACGGACCAGATCCATCTTGTTCACGGCGACCACGATGTGTCGCACGCCGAGCAAGTGAGCGATGTAGGCGTGGCGCCGGGTTTGGGGCAGCACGCCTTTGCGCGCATCGACCAGAATCACCGCCGCGTCTGCGGTGGAGGCGCCGGTCACCATGTTGCGGGTGTACTGCTCGTGGCCGGGCGTGTCGGCGATAATGAACTTGCGCCGGGGCGTGGCAAAGTAGCGATACGCGACGTCGATGGTGATGCCTTGCTCGCGCTCGGCTTCCAGCCCGTCGGTGAGGAGCGACAGGTCGATCTCTTCCTGGCCGCGTTTGTGCGAGGCGCGCGCGACTGCTGCGAGCTGGTCCTCGAAAATCGCGCGGGTATCGTGCAGCAGCCGCCCGATGAGCGTGCTCTTGCCGTCGTCCACGCTGCCCGCCGTGATGAAGCGCAGCACGCCCAGGTCCTCGACCGCCGGCGCATTGCGCTCGATTTCGCCAAGGAGCGTCATGTTAAAAATAGCCTTCCTTCTTGCGCCGCTCCATGGAGGCTTCCGAGGTCTGGTCGTCCATGCGCGTCGCGCCGCGCTCGGTGATCGTGGTGAGCACCGTTTCGGCGATGATCTCGGCAGCGGTGGCCGCGACGGATTCCACCGGACAGGTGCAGCTGATGTCGCCCACGGTGCGAAAGCGCACTGACAGCTCTTCCACATTCTCGCCTTCGCGCGGCGGAGTGATTTCGGTCATCGGCACGAGCAGGCCTTTGCGACGGATCACCGGACGCCGGTGGGCGTAGTAGATCGAGGGCACGGCCAGCCGCTCGCGCGCGATGTACTGCCACACGTCGAGCTCGGTCCAGTTGCTGATCGGGAACACGCGCATGTGCTCGCCCCTCGCCACGCGGGTGTTGTAGAGGTTCCACAGCTCCGGGCGCTGGTTCTTCGGATCCCACTGGCCGAACTCGTCGCGGAAGGAAAATACCCGTTCCTTGGCGCGTGCTTTTTCCTCGTCGCGGCGTGCCCCGCCGATTGCGGCGTCGAAGCCGAACTCCGCGATCGCCTCCAGCAGGGTCACCGACTGCGCGGCATTCCTGCTTTCGTCGGACCGGCGAAGCTTCACCGTTCCGCGGCGCATCGAATCCTCGACCGAACGCACGATAAGCCGCTCGCCCAGCTCCGCCGCGCGCACGTCGCGAAAGGCGATCACCTCCGGGAAATTGTGCCCGGTGTCGATGTGCATGAGCGGAAACGGAAACTTCGCGGGGCGGAAGGCTTTTTCGGCCAGGCGCAGCAGCACGATCGAATCCTTGCCTCCGGAAAAAAACAATACGGGGTTCGCGCACTCGCCGGCGACTTCGCGCAGGATGAAAATCGCCTCGGATTCGAGCCAGTCGAGATGGCTGCGGATGGGCAATGCGCCGCGCTCGGCGCGCGCCTCTTGCAGGACCGCGTTCATGCTTCGTTCGTCGCGGTTGAGCGCACGAGGCGCCCGTCCGGCGCCACGTTCAGCCCGCATTCGCGCGCTTCCGCCTGTTCCCACCACCAGCGCCCGGCGCGAACGTCTTCGCCCGCGACGGTGGGGCGGGTGCATGGTGCGCAGCCGATGGAACGGTAGCCCTGATCGTGCAGCGCGTTATGCGGGACGTCGAAGGCGCGGATGTACGTCCACACCTCGTCCTCGCTCCAGTCGGCGAGTGGGTTGAACTTGACGATGCCGCGCGAGTTGTCGAATTCCCGGACCTTCAGGTCGGCGCGCGTGACGGCTTGCTCCCGGCGCTGACCGGTGATCCACGCTTCCTTGCCTTCGAGCGCGCGATTGAGCGGTTCGACCTTGCGAATGTGGCAGCAGCGCTTGCGCAGTTCCACGCTTTCGTAAAAGGCGTCACGGCCGAATTTCACGACGTACTCCGTGACCGCTTCGGGGTCGGGACGGAATACGCGCACGCCGTAGCCGTAGCGCTCGCGGATCGCCGCGACCACGTTGAGCGTATCGGCGTGCAGCCTTTGCGTGTCGAGAGTGAATATCTCGATGCCGAGCTTGTGCCGCAGGATCGCGTCGGCAATCACCATGTCCTCGGCGGACAGGCTCGAGGCAAGAGCGGCGGGCGCGTGCTCGAGCGCAACCCGGACCAGCAGGC
>DATHJM010000463.1:0-12168 GCA_035489775.1 Burkholderiales bacterium | reverse complement strand
GGTTCGCCGCAGCATCGCGGTAGAAGCACACGCCGTTGCCATCCATGTCGATGAAGCGGACCTGCGCCGTCGAGGCGACGTCGAGGTCGGTCGCCGTCGCCGACCGGATCTGCCGCAGCTCACGCGTCATGCGCTCGAAACCCACGCGCGCCTGCGCGTCGGAACTCGTGATATCGCGGGCGAGAAAGTAAGACCGGAACATGCCGGACATCATAGTCGCCCCGATAGTCGCAACTATTCCAAAGACGACGAGGACCATCACCATCTCGATCAGGGTCCAGCCGCGCTCACGCCGGCGCCGAGCCCCAGGGGAACGCAGGCGTGCGCGAAAGCGGGCCGCGCGGATCCGAGCGGAATGCTGTTTCATCAATAGTTCGCCACCATGGCCTCGAGTTCCGCGACCGTGGTCCCCTGCGGCCCGGTTACGCGCACGCGCACGCATTTGTAGTTGACGTCTCCCCCCCGGCAGGTGTTCGCCGCGCCGAATCCGCATGTCCCGGCGCCCGTATAGAAACACGGCGCAACGACCGTGAACGCCGCGGGAGCAAGGCAGGCCTCCTGTGCTCCGCCGGGCGGCGCACAGGGATCGAAGGTGGCGCTGGTAAACCCCGCAAAATCGAGACGAGTTCTCTGCGCGAGGATGAGTTCCATCCTCCCTTGAGCGAGCTGCAAGCCCTGATGCATCGCCTTCGGCACGGGCGCCGTGCGAACCGCGCCGGACATGCCAGCCACGAGCCCGACCACCACGACCGCCGTAATGACGATAAAAACAATCAGCTCGACCAAGCTGACTCCGCGACAATCATGCGAAGCGACGACGCAGACGCGGCGATTTCGGAGTGCAGGCGCATTCATTGCACCGTCGCCTTTCCGGTTACAGGGCTGACGACCACCACGCGCGGCCCGCCGGTGGCGTTCAACGTGACCGTAGCATTGGTAGCGGGAGCAGTAAAGTTAGTCGGCTGCCCTTTGGTGTCGAATTCGATATAGCTCCCGGTCAAGTTCGCGGTAACCACGGCTGCACCGCTCAAGACGATCGCGGCTGTCGAGCCGGTTGCGGGGTGATTGACCGCTGTCGTGCACGGCGTCGCGTAACTGTTGTTGTTGTGGCGATACTGGTATCCCGTGGCCGTAAAAAAAATACAGTACCGCCCCTGGCTTCCGAGCGCTGCGCCGCGTGTCATGGAGAGTGCCTGCGCGTAGCGAACATCGGTGGCCACCTGTTCCGCCTGACTCGACAGTTCGAGCGTGTTTTGCGACAAACGGGGCAACACAACAAACGCAAGGATGGCGACCACCATCAGCACCACAATAAGCTCGAGCAAGGTAAATCCGCGGTTCATGGACTTGGAATCACCTCCATGTGCTCGGCCTGTGTGGGAACCAGGATTGGGGCATTTCCAAACAAAAAGGGCGGGCGCCTTGCGGCTGCCCGCCCCTGCTCCCTCTCGGGAATCTGTCAGCTGCGGCGGCCGATCAGCAGCCGGTAATTGTCGAGGCGCTGACCACGGCGGGGTTCGCAGTGTTGGTATACGTGAACGAGCAAGTCGCCGGGGCGGTCGCCGCCGTGGCTGAAAAGGTCACCACGTTAGCGGCAGCCGAGGAAGTGAATATGCCCGCATCCGTCCGGAGTGTGCCGAGAATCCCTGTCGCCGACACGTCAGCCACGGGATACCGGTTCGCCATGCTGATTTGAACTCCCTCGACGGTAACCGAGGAGCCTGCGCCCAGGTTTGCCGCGAGCTGCAGCGCATTCGCCAGGGTTGCAGAAGAGCTGACCGCAGCGCGCAATCCGTTCAGGGACGCCGCGCGGGCTTGGGATGTTATGTCGATGAATTTGGGCGCCGCGATGGCCGCCAGGATGCCGAGAATCAGGATCACCACGATCAACTCGATCAGCGTAAAGCCACGCGTTTGCTTATTCATCTTGGTTGCCCCTCGCAAATTAGGTAACTTACTTAATAGCTTACAGCCTCAATCTAACGCCCGATTCATTATACACAACCTTTGCGGCGTTTCCACCCCTTTAGAACCAGGCATATGCGGTTACGGGTTCCACCCACATCCCGGCGATCACCCTGCGCTCGGAATCCGGCTCTGCCGGCTCGAAGCTGATCTGCACCCGAAATCGAAGCCGCTTGCTTCCGTCCGCCAGGCGCGCAAGATGCCCGTCGAGATTGGGGGCGTACACCAGCTCCTTCCTGGTCGCATCGAAGTACCAGCTCCCCTTCGGCACATCGGGATGCGGAGCGCGGAACTCTCCGCGGTATCCCGGCGGCGGCTCCATCAGCCACTCGACCGGATTGCTGCGCGCAAGCGATCCGATATTTTTTCCTTCGCCCCGCAGGAGCATCGCCGCGACCCGCAGCTGCAGCGCGCTTTTCACAGCGCCAACGGTATATTCCATCGCCGCTTTTTCAGCGGCCTCCTGGTAAAAGCGCAGGCGGTCGAGCAGCAGCGCGGCGCACACCGCGATGATGCACACGACAACGATCAGCTCGATCAGGGTGAGTCCCGAGACGGCACGCAGCCGCGCGCGAGACCCGGACGCGAGTACGAGAACTCTAACGGTTCCCGCCGGCAAGTGCCGCTTGCCCCAGATTCCACATGGGGAGGAATACCCCAAGTGCGAGTATCAGCACCATCACGCCGAGCACGACGATCAGGATGGGCTCGATCTGCGAGGACATCGTCTTCAGCTCGTATTCGACTTCGCGCTGATACATTTCGGCGACTTCGCGCAGCAGTTCGTCCAATTCTCCCGCTTCCTCGCCCACCGAGATCATCTGCAGCACCACGGGCGTGAACACCCCGGTGGTCACCGCGGTCCGCAGCAGGCTTTCGCCGCGCTCGACCCCTTCACGGATCTGCCCGATTCGCTGCCCCACATACGCGTTGTCCACTACCTGCTCAACCACCGACAGGGCCTGCACGATGGGCACGCCGCTTTTCAAGGCGATCGACAGCGAGCGCGCAAACCGGGCCAGCGTCGCCTTGAGTATGATTTTGCCCGCGATCGGCATGCGAAGCTTCATCCGGTCCCAGCTGTAGCGGCCCGCGGGACTGCCGACCCAGACGCGGAACATCACGTAGGCGACGGCAGCAAGTCCCAATATCGCCAGCCAGTAATTCACCATGAAGTCGGAAAAGCCGAGCAACACCCGTGTCATCAGCGGCAACTCGGCTTTGAAACCCGCAAAAATCCTGGCAAAGGCGGGAATGACGAAAATATTGATGATGACGACCGCGACACCCATCACGACCATGACGAAAATCGGATAGCGCAGCGCCGTGGCGACCTGGCTCTTGATCTCCCTTTCGAACTCGAGGTGGTTGAAGAGCCTGAGGAAGATCTCTTCCAGGCCGCCGGTCAGCTCGCCCACGCGCACCATGCTGATGTAGAACGGCTCGAACACCTTGGGATGCCTTCGCATCGCGGTCGACAGGTCCCTGCCGCTGTCCAGGCTCGTGCGCAGGTCCTGCAGCATGTTCGCGAACCCGATCCGGGTCGCCGATTCCTGCAGCGCGGCAAGGGATTTGAGTATGGGAACCCCGGCCTTGAGCAAGGTGTACATCTGCCGGCTGAAAAGCACCATGTCCTCGATCGTCACTTTCTCGGCCGTCAGCCGGGACCACCATCCTCCTCCGGCGGACGCCGGCGGGCCGGACGCGGCACTGATGTCTATCGGGGATACACCGCTTGTGAGGAGCTGATCGGCGACCGCGCCCGAATCGGAGTTCTCGAGCACGCCGCGCACCAGCTCCCCTCTTGCGTTGCGGCCTGTGTAGGCGAAGAACGGCACGCGAGCGGCGCTAGTCTTCGAGCTGCGCGGTGACGCGCATGGCTTCGGACACCGTGGTCTTGCCGGTCATCGCAAGCCGGGCCGCGCCGTCCCTCAGCAGGTGGCCTGCCATCCGCTGCTCGGCTGCCGCGATGAAGCGGCCCGGGTCGTCGGAATTGGCGAGCGCCGCGAGCTCGTTGTCCATCTCCAGCATTTCGTAGATGCCGATTCGCCCCGCATAGCCGCTGCTGTTGCAATGCTGGCAGCCGCTCCCGGCCATGATCTTGCCGGCAGCCGGATCGCAACCGACGCTGCGCAGCCACTCCATTTCCTGCGGCTCGGGTTGGCGCGGCTTGTTGCAGGATTCGCAGTTGACGCGGAGGAGGCGCTGCGCCACCACGGCCTGGAGCGAATAGGCGATCATGTAACGCGGGACCCCCATGTCGGCCAGCCGCAACGGCGCGCTCGCCGCGTCGCGGGTGTGCAGGGTCGACAGCACCATGTGGCCCGTGATGGCGGCGCGCAATCCGATCTCCGCCGTCTCGAGGTCGCGCATCTCCCCGATCAGGATCACGTCCGGGTCCTGGCGCAGAGCCGAACGCAGCACGCGGCCGAATGTGAGCTCGATCTTGTCGTTGACCTGGACCTGGTTCAAGCCGTCGAGGCGGTATTCAACCGGATCTTCCACCGTAATGATCTTGCAGTCCGGCTTGTTCAGTTCGTTCAGCGCCGCGTACAAGGTGGTCGTCTTGCCGCTGCCGGTGGGACCGGTCACGAGCACCATCCCCGTGTAACGGTGGATGGCGGCGCTGAAACGCTCGAGCATTTCCGGCGGCATGCCGAGATCGGTGAGTTGTTGCACGCCTCCGGCGCGGTGAAGCAGGCGCATGACGATTGCCTCGCCGTACTGCGTCGGCATGGAGGAAATGCGCACATCGATCTGGTGATCCCGGACTTTGACGTTGAACCGGCCGTCCTGCGGCAGGCGCCGCTCGGAGATATCGAGCCCCGACATCAGCTTCAGCCGCTGCGCCACCGCCGAGGATATCTTGGTGTCGGTCTCGGTCTGCGGCTGCAGAAGGCCGTCGATCCGGAAGCGGATGTGCAGTCCGAGCTCGTGCGGTTCGATGTGGATATCGGACGCTCGTGCCTGGACCGCGTCCTCGAACATCGTCTGGAGCAGTTTGACGACCGGGGCATCCTCGGCGCCGAGGGTCAGGGTTCCGAAGTCCACGACGTCGCCCAGATCCTCGCCCAGCTCCTTGGCGAGCGAGCTGATCTGATCGGTGCGCCGGTAGATCCGATCGATGGTCTGCAGCAGCGTCGTCTCGGACACTACCGCGATGTTGACTTCCTTGCGGATGAGCCGCGAGATCTCGTCGAAGGCGAACAAGTCGGTGGGATCGACCATCGCAACCAGCACCATGTCGTCCTGCTCTTCGAGCAGAAGCGCGCGGAAGCGCCGGGCCTGGGCTTCGGGCAGTTTGCGGGTGACTACGGAATTGAAGTTGTAGTATTTCAGGTTGATGAACGGAACACCGAGCTGGCGGGCGAGTGCCTCGCCGATCTGGTCTTCGGAAAGATACCCGCTTTCGATCAGCACCTTGCCCAGCTTCCGGCCCGAGCGGCTCTGATCCTCCAGGGCCGCCTTGAGCTGTTCCTGCGAGATCAGCTTCTGCTGCAGGAGCAGATCGCCGAGCCGTATCCGCTCGGGACGCTTGTGTTTGATTGCCTCGGCCACGATTCTTCGCTCCCGTCACCGCCCAGGGCGACTTCAGGTTGCTGTCGCGGGCAACGTTACCGCTTTCCCGGCAACTGCGCAAACGCTTGTCAGCGCCCTCCCTCGCCGAGTTGCGCGCGCGCCAGGTCGAGCAATCCGGAAAATCGGGCGGGCCGGTCTCTCGCCAACTTCTCCAGCGCAGGCAGCCATTTCCGGGTCCACTCCGGGTACAACTTCACCGCGGCGCGCAGCGTGCGCTCGGCATCGGCGTCGCGCCCGGAAAGCGCGAGCAGCGCGACCTGGCGCAGAACCACCGAGGGCATCGGATAGGCGCGCATCACCTGGGTATTGAGCGCGAGCTTGTCGCCCAGGTCCTCCTCATCGAGCGAGATCGCCTCGCTTGCGATCCGCTCGAAATACGGGCCGAAGAGCGAGCCCTCGCGCAACTTCATCAGGCCTTCGAGATCGCCGCTGCCCGGGCTCTCGCCGCGCGCAGCCTTCGCCTCGACGGCCACATACCAGCGCTCGAATGCCCGGTAGTCGGACCACACTCCGCGCGCGGTCAGGCTCCCGGCCAGAACGACAGCGAGGACCATCCCCCGGCGCAGGCGTGTCGGTGCGATCGCCGCGGCGCCGGGTGACGCTGCGCCGAAGAGCAACGCGAACATCCCCAGAAAATTGGCATGCCAGAGCGGAAACTCGACCATGCTGTGCAATCCGATGACGGCGAGGACTCCGATCGTCCAGCATCGCTCGGGAGCCAGGCTGCGCCACGGCATCCGCCAGAACCAGGAGGCGAGAGGTACAGCGATACACAACAAACCCAGAATGCCGGTCTCGGCGAGCAATTGCAGGAACAGGTTATGGCTGTGACGGTCCAGACCCGGAGGTCCGGCGCCCGTCAACCCGGCCGCCAACTCGAACGCGCGCCAGGCATACTCTCCGAACCCGATGCCGAGAAGAGGGTTCGAAAGAAACATCAGCCACGCGTACAGGAAGAGCTGGACGCGTATCGGGCGCTCCCCCGTGCCTCCGCCGATCTCCAGGTAGCGCATCAGACGGTCCCCGGAGGAATCCGGTCTGCCTTCGGGTCCGACAAAGATCCCCGTATACAGATTCAGAATCTGAACCAGCAGGAACACCGCCAACGCGAATGACGCCAGATGGAGGACTCTTCTTGCCTCTCGTGAATGGCCGCCGAGGCGAAGAAGCGGAACGAGCGCAAGCGCGATGACGAAGTAACCCCAGGAGCCGCGCGAGCCTGACAGCGCCATGCCCGCGGCCAGGGGGAGCGCAATCGACAGCGCGGGAAGCAGGCTCAGCGCATTCCGCGCGTGCAGAAAGGCGGCGGAAATCACCGCGCAGCCGAGATAATCCGCGAAATTGTTGTATTGGTTCACCGTGCCGAACATCGCGTTGAGCGGTTGCGCGGCCATGTAGACACCGCCGGCGGGCAGCGGAACGTGGTAATACTGAACGAATCCGCTTGCAGCAACGAGCAGGCCCGCTGCGGCGACCCACCACTGCAGCGCACGCGACACCGCAGCTTCTCCGAGCTCGCTCCGCAGCCAGGCTCCCAGCATCACGAGCAGTCCCGCCCACATCGTGTAGAGCGCTCCGGTCGCGCTGCGCAGCGGATACGCCACCTGTCCCAGCGCTGCCTGCAGGACGAGCAACGCCGTCAGGAGGAAAAGCCCGACGCACAGTCCCGGAACCGGCACCGCGTTGCCCGAAGGAGCCATTGCGATCGCCGCGAGGGCAGCGAGCCCGATCGCGAAGGCCAGCCACTCCGTGTAGAAAGTGAGCAGCGGGTAGGAGTGGTAGGGGTTCAGGAAGGGAACCGAGACCAGCAGCCCGCACGAGACGAGGCTGAAGCGGAGAAACAAGGAAACGCGCGCGCCGTTCGTCACTGCGGCCTATCTTTCGTACGCGCGCTTTGCCTCGGCGGCAAACGCTGCAAACCCGGCAGGATCGTCGCGCGCCATCCGTTCGAGGCGCCGCAGACGATCGTGCAGCGTATCCGGATACATGGTCGCAAGACGGGAAAGCTCACTCCGCGCTTTTTCGTGCTCGCCCTTCAAGCTCAGCAGGACCGCCTGCCGGAACACGGCATCGGGAATCGGGGCGAAGCGCAGCGCATAGGTGTTCAACTCGAGCTTCGCATCCAGATCCTCGCGGCTCAGGACCAGCATCTCCGAGGCGAGGAGATCGTAGTAACCGACGAATAGCGAGGTCGCGCGCTGGTCCGCGAAGACTTTCAGCTGCGCTTCGGAGAGCGGCTCATTTTTCCGCTGCGAGCCGTCTGCCTGCCGGTACCAGCGCTCGAAGTTCCGGTAGTCGGAAAACACCATGACCAGCGCCGCAATGCCCGCCGCGAGAACCAGCCCGAGCGCACCTTGCCTGAAGCGGCTGAAGCGCAAGCCGACCAACGGCTGTGGAGCAGCGCCCAGCAGGACCGCCGCGAGCCCGAGAAAGTTGGCGTGCCAGAGCGGATACTCCACCATGCTGTGCACCGCCTGAATCGCGATCAGCGCCACCATCCAGCCGGTGTCCAGGTCCGGCTTGGACCAGGGAAACGTCCTTGTCCACAGGGCGAGCGGCACGATCACGCAGAGCGCCCCGAGCAGCCCGGTTTCGGCAAGCAGATCCAGCAGCGCATTGTGCGCGTGGCTCGTCATCGCCGAACTGCTTCCGTCGAAACCCGCGCCGTGCTCCAGCAGGTTCCACGCGAATTCCCCGAATCCGATCCCGAGAAAGGGGTGTCCCGCGAACATCGCCCACGCCTCCTTGAGAAGGTAGATCCGGACCTGCGCGCCGAGCTGGGTTTCGCCGGATGCGACAGTCTGCATCCAGCGCCCGCCGAGGGTCGGCGTCTGCGCGCCCGCTGCGGCAAGCCACGGGAACTGGACAACGACGACGTTCAGGCCGGCGAACAGAATCAGCACGCCCAGCGAGAAGACCACGAGAGGCTTGAGCCGTTCGCGGTCGCCGAGCCAGAACGTCCAGCAGGCCGAGATGAATACGAGCAAAACGTAGATCCAGGCGCTGCGGGAAATCGAAAGTACCAGGCCCAGCACGAGCGGAGCGGCCAGCAGCGTCGCGAGCGGCAGGCTCAGCCAGCGGCGTGCGAAAAGGAAAACCACCGACGCGAGCGCGCAGCCCAGATAGTTGGCGAAGTGGTTGCGTTGCGCGAGGGATCCGAACATCCCGTCCGATCCCTCGCCGGAGACCAGCCGGACGCCGAGCCAATCGATCTGGTAGTGCACGAGGAAACCGGTGATCGCCACCAGGAATCCGCCGAACGCGACGAATACCTGCAGGACGAGTCCGACGCGCCCGGGCCCGCAGTGTTCGCGCAGATGCGCTCCGAGCCAGACGAGCAAAGCCGCCCACAGCAAGTACAGCGCGCCCAGAAGGCTGCGCTCGGCGTAGGCGACCGTTCCGAGCGCAACTTGCACCAGGAGGACGAGCATCAGGCCGAACAGTCCGAGCGAAAGGAGCGGGAGCCCGGTGCCCCGGGCGAAAGCGAGCGCGAGCAGCGCCGCGGTCCCGAAGGCAAAAGCCGTCCACTCGGTGTAGAACGTGGGCAGCGGAAGACTGTGGTGGAAATTCAGGAACGGAAGCGAAACCATCAGCCCCAACAGCGCCAGGCTTGTTCGCGAGGCAGGCGCGATCTTCGACGCAGGAAGGCCCGCTGTCATCGTGACGGCGTAGGGCGGTTGCACGGGCGCGAGTATACTCGGGTCGTCGCCGCGGCCCCGGTATCCTAGACGCGAAGCATGCCTTTCCCTCCGATGAATTTCTGCTCGAACTGCGGCGCCAGGGTGGCGCTGCGCGTGCCGCCCGGTGATTCGCTTCCGCGTCATGTCTGCGACAACTGCAGCACGATCCACTACCGCAATCCGCTGGTGGTGGTCGGGACGATCCCCGAATGGGAAGACCGGATCCTGCTGTGCAAGCGCGCGATCGAGCCGCGTTACGGGCTGTGGACGCTTCCCGCGGGATTCATGGAGCTCGGCGAGACCACCGCGCAGGCGGCGCTGCGTGAAACCCTGGAGGAAGCAAAGGCGCGCGTCGAGCTGGGCGAGGTGTTCTCGCTTCTGTCGGTGCCGCACGTGGACCAGGTCCACGTCTTCTACCGCGCCCGCCTGCTCGACTACGACTTCGCCCCGGGCGAGGAAACCCTGGAAGTCGGGCTATTCCGCGAAGGCGAGATTCCCTGGAAGGAAGTCGCCTTCCGCACGATCTCCACCACGCTGCGTCACTTCTACGCCGACCGCAAGGCGGGAGCGTTCGGGTTTCACGCCGGGGAAATATTGCCCCCGAAGTGACTTCGCCGCAGGCGAAGTCATCCCGCGAAAGCGGGGATCCAGTGACTTCCACGACCCTGGATTCCCGCTTCCGCGGGAATGACGCTGCCTAGCAGCGCAGCGCCCGGTTTTACGAAAGGTTGTAGCCCTTCTCGTTGTGCAGCACCGTGTCGAGGCCTTCGTTTTCTTCCTCCGGCTGCACGCGCATTCCGGCCACCGCGTCGCTCAGCTTGAGCAGGATCCAGGTGACCACTCCGGACCACGCCGCAACCGCGAGCACCCCGATGAGCTGCACCAGCACCTGACCGCCCATCGTCACTTTCTCCGGATAGCCCACGCCGCCGAAGTAGGTCGCGGCGAACACGCCGGTGAGCAGCGTTCCGAGCAGGCCCCCGACCCCGTGTACCGGGAAGACGTCGAGCGAGTCGTCCACCTTGAGCGAGCGCTTCATGAAATTGGTGGCGAAGAAGCATGCAAGGCCGGCGGCGGTGCCGATGATGAGCGCGCCGATCGGCCCGACGAAGCCCGAGGCCGGCGTGATCGTGCCCAGGCCCGCGACCATCCCGGTCACGATGCCGAGCACCGAGGGCTTGCCGAAGCGCACCCATTCGCAGACCATCCAGGCGAACGCACCCGTCGCCGCGCCGATGTGCGTCACCAGCATCGCCATGCCCGCGGCGCCGTCGGCTGCGAGCGCGCTGCCCGCATTGAACCCGAACCAGCCCACCCACAGCATGCAAGCGCCCGTCACTGTCATGGCGAGATTGTGCGGCGCCATCTGCGTTTCGGGAAAACCCCTGCGCGGGCCGAGCACCAGCGCGCAGACCAGCGCCGCCATGCCGGCGTTCAGGTGCACGACTGTGCCGCCCGCGAAATCCATGATCCCCATTTTCGCGAGCCAGCCGTCGCCCCACACCCAGTGCGCGACCGGCGCGTATACGAAGACGAGCCAGAGCAGGCTGAACAGCAGCATCCCGGAGAACTTCACGCGCTCGGCATACGCGCCAAGGATGAGTGCCGGTGTGATGATCGCGAAGGTGAGCTGGAACATCGAGAACACGGTCTCCGGAATGCTTCCCTTGAGCGTGCTTACGCCGACCCCGGACATGAAGGACTTGGCGAAGCCGCCGTACCAGGCGTTGTTCGCGCCGCCATCGCCGAAGGCGACGCTGTATACGAAAACCACCCATGCAACGGTCACCACGCAGGTGATCGCGAAGCATTGCATCAGAACGGAGAGAACGTTGCGCGAGCGCACCAGGCCTGCATAGAAGAGTGCGAGCCCTGGCAGCGTCATGAACAGGACGAGCACCGATGCGGTGAGCATCCATGCGGTGTTCGCCGCGTCCAGCTTCGGCGGCTCGCCCGCCGCGGCGAACGGCGCGTGAAACAGCAACGAGGCCAGCAGGAAAACAGCGAGGGAAAAACGGCAGCGAACTTTCTTCATAGCGTCCTCCTCCTAATGCAGTCTTATGTTTTTGAATGCACTTCCAGACTTGCCTTGCCCGCTAACGCGCATTTTGCCCTAAATTGGTGCTTTGCCCAAATCCGGTGCGTTCCCAGGTTGACACGATCGGCAGTCACCGCTTAGCGTTGCAGCCAAGGTCATGCACAGACGCAATTTCATGTTCGCCTGCGCCGCCTCGGCGCTCGCCGCTTCTCTGCCGGCGACGCCCGCCGACGCGAGCCCGCGGTTCTATGCCCGCGCACGGCTCGTCGACCCGGCGGGCCGGCCTCTGCGGGCGAGTGCGCTGCCCGCGAACCGGAATTTCATCTTTCACTACCCGTTTGCCGGGACACCCTGCTTCCTGCTGAACCTGGGCAAGCCGACCAAGCCCTCTGCGCAACTGAAAACCGCGAACGAACAAACCTATGAATGGCCCGGCGGCGTGGGCGCGGAACACAGCATCGTCGCCTATTCCGCGATCTGCGCGCATCGGCTCACCTACCCCACCCGCGAGATCAGCTTCATCAGCTACCGCGGCGAGAAATCGGCCGGGAGCAGGTTCGCCCAGGTGATCCATTGCTGCTCCGAGCACAGCCAGTACGATCCCGCCGAGGGCGCGAAGGTATTGGCAGGCCCTGCACCTCAGCCGCTCGCTGCGATTCTTCTCGAGCACGACCGGAAGGATGACGGCCTGTACGCGGCCGGAACCCTGGGTGGAGAGCTTTTCAACGAATTTTTCAGCAAATACGAATTCCGCCTCGCCCTGGATCACGGCGGGCATGCCCACACGGCCGTCGAGAGCCGCTGCACAGTGAGCGAGCTGACGCAGTACTGCAGGCAGCAAGTGAAGTGCTGAAAGCGGGATGATTCCCTGGCTTGAGCGCGACACGCCCTTCCCGCCGGTCCGGT
>DATHJM010000462.1:0-5270 GCA_035489775.1 Burkholderiales bacterium | reverse complement strand
CCAATGACGGCAAGGGCCGTCTCCTTTTCAATTCTCTTCTGGAAAACCAGCGTGCGGCACTGTTGCTGAGCAACAATGTCCTCTATATCTCCTTTGGCTCGTTTTGTGACTTCGGTAACCACCACGGTTGGCTGCTGTCCTATGATTCGAAGACCCTGAATCTTCTCGGGGCTTTCAGTGCCACACCCAACGGGACGGAGGGAGGAATCTGGCAAAGTGGCGGCGGCGCGGCGGCCGATGCCGACGGCAACGTCTATGTCATGACTGGGGATGGCACCTTCGACGCAGCCCGCAACAATTTCGGAAACACGTTCCTCAAGTTTGCGGGTGCATCACTTGCGGTTTCCGATTACTTCACCCCCTATAACCAGTCCTCCTTGGAGGCCGTGGACGGCGATTTGGGTTCGGGCGGAGCGCTGCTGCTGCCGGATCAATCCGTCGGACCATCGCATCTGATGGTGGGCGCCGGCAAGCAAGGCACTATTTACCTCCTGAACCGCGACAACATGGGAAGGTTTCAACCGGGAAGCGACAGCCAGGTCGTGCAATCCTTGCCTGGGCCGTACTCAATGTTCGGCACTCCGGCGTACTTCAGGAATACGGTCTACATGGCCGCAGCCCAGGACAGGCTGAAAGCCTATGCCTTGAGCAACGGACGACTTTCCCTCTCGAAGCAATCGACGTCCGTCTTTGGCTGGCCCGGTGCAACTGCGGTTATTTCCGCCAATGGTTCAAGCAATGCCATCGTGTGGGCGCTGGAAACCAACGGGTCAGGCGCGCCGGCCGTGCTTCACGCCTACTCCGCGGCAGACGTTTCAATCGAACTCTACAACAGCAATCAAAACTCGGGGCGTGATTATCCTGGCGGGGCGGTCAAGTTCACCGTTCCGACGATCGTGAATGGAAAAGTGTATGTGGGAGCGCAGGGGCAATTGTCGGTTTTTGGATTGCTTCCCTAGCTGAACAAACTCCACCCGCGATCCGCCTGAAACGGACTGACGCGGTTCGATGCGGCCGAGGAGTGACTCGGAGTGACTTACAGAGGGAAAAGGATCGGGCTTTCGGAGAAGCAGCTTGCTTCTAGGCCGGAACCACGCTGACCGTTTGTTTGTGGTCGGGGCCCCTGAAGCTGAATTGGATCTTACCGTTCACCTTTGCGAAAAGGGTGTGGTCCTTCCCGACCCCGACATTGTCCCCGGGGTGAACGCGGGTACCGCGCTGGCGAACAATGATGCTGCCCGCGGCCACGATCTGTCCGCCAAAACGCTTGACGCCGAGACGTTTTGATTGCGAGTCGCGGCCATTGCGGGAACTTCCGCCTGCTTTCTTATGTGCCATCGCTTGCCTTTCTCCTCAGGGCCGGCTGTCCTATGCTTGCGCAATACCGGTGACTTCGATTTCGGTGTAGGCCTGACGGTGGCCCCGGAGCCTCTTCGAGTTCTTGCGCCGGCGCAGCTTGAAAATCATCACTTTCTCGCCGAGGCCGTGAGCGATGATCTTCGCTTTCACCGAGGCGCCTTTCACCACGGGGGTTCCGACATTGAGCGCCTGACCGTCACCGACGAGGAGAACCTCGTCGAACACGAGTTCACTGCCGACGGCGGCCGCGAGCTTCTCGACTCTCAGCTTCTCGCCAGCGGAAACTCGATACTGTTTGCCGCCGGTTCTCACGACCGCGTACATGCTGATCTCCGAATCGCTCTGGAAAAACACGAAATTATACATACCTTTAGCGGGTGTGGTCAAAGAAAATATGCTATTCTCCCGACCCGCCGTCAAGTCGATTCCGCAGTGCGATAATCCCCCATTGCAGCCCGAACTTCTTCGCAACCGCATCGCCGCAGATATGCTCGCGGTGGATGCCATGATCCGGCGTCGGCTCGAGTCCGACGTGGTGCTCGTGCGCCAGATCGCGGAGTACATCATCGCCGGAGGCGGTAAGCGGTTGCGCCCGGCGCTCGTTTTCCTTGCCGCCGGCGCGACCGGCTATCGCGGCGAGCATCATGTGGAACTCGCGGCCGTGGTGGAGTTCATTCATACGGCCACGCTCCTGCATGACGACGTCGTCGACGAATCCGAGCTGCGGCGCGGCCGCAAGACGGCCAATGCCGAGTTCGGCAACGCGGCGAGCGTGCTGGTGGGGGACTTTCTGTACTCGCGCGCGTTCCAGATCATGGTAGCCGTGCGAAGCATGCGGGTCATGGAGGTGTTGGCGAATGCCACCAATGCCATCGCGGAAGGCGAGGTGCTGCAACTTCTGAATGCCCACAATTCCGCGATAAGCGAGGCCGCTTACCTAGAGGTTATCCGACGCAAGACCGCGAAGCTCTTCGAAGCGGCAGCGCAGCTGGGCGCGATCCTGGGCGAGGCGAGCGCGGACCTGGAGCGCGGCCTAGCGAGCTACGGCATGCACCTGGGGACGGCTTTTCAGCTGATAGACGATGTGCTGGACTATTCGGGAGACGCAGCGCACACCGGAAAGAACCTGGGCGACGACCTGAAGGAGGGCAAACCGACACTGCCGCTGATCCACGTGATGCAGCGCGGATCGCCCGCACAGGCGGCACTCGTGCGCTCGGCGATAGAGCGCGGCGGCCGGGAAGAATTCAGGGCGGTCTTGGACGCGATTCGCCTGACCGGTGCGCTCGATTACGCGAGGAACCGGGCCAAGGAAGAAGCCCGGGCGGCGAGCGAAGCAATCGCAGGCCTGCCGAATTCAAGTTACCGTGAATCTTTGCTAGAATTGTCGGCCTTCGCGGTCGAGCGCGATTACTAGAAGTGCGCGAAGCGCTCGTCTTGCGCTTTGGCTCCTGTCCGATTCGGGGTGTAGCTCAGCCTGGTAGAGTACTGCGTTCGGGACGCAGGAGTCGCTGGTTCGAATCCAGTCACCCCGACCAGGTTCCCGACCCGACCGGTCCTCTCGTCCCGCGCCGGTATAATGGTTCTCGTCGCAAGCCGCGACGCAGGCAGCCAGCCATCGCAGCGTGAGCAAGTTCCTACTTCTCGTCATCGCAGCAGTCGTCGTTTACTTCGTGTTGACCGGTTTTGCACGCAAGCGCCGGCAGCGCTCCACGCCGCCCCCGGTCGAGCCGATGGTTCCCTGCGCGCATTGCGGGATCAACGTTCCGCGCAGCGAAGCGCTCGGGGCCGACGGCCGTTTCTTCTGCAGCGAAGAACACCGTCGGCTCGGCGCCGGCTGAGGACGGTCATGGCGGGCCCAGCGATGCTCAGCCTGTCGTGGCTCCCGCAGGAGGGGGCGGTGGCGGACTCGTTCTGGGTCTCGCTCAAGTACTTCAACTTCTACCGCATCGCGGTGGCCGCGATCTTCCTGCTCGCTGCCCTGATTTTCGGTGACGCGCTCAGCCTCGGCAACCACGACATCGTGGCGTATACCTACTCGAGCGTCGTTTATCTGGCGCTCGCCGTGGTATTTCACATAGCGCTGCGAAAGCTGCCGACGCACTTCAACCTTCAACTTACGCTGCATGTCGTCACCGACGTCGTGCTCATCGTCATGTTGATGTATGCCTCCAGCGGCATCCGCAGCGGCCTGGGCGTGATGCTGCTCATCTCCCTGGCGGGCGCTGCGCTGGTCAGCCGGGGCACGCTGACGCTCTTCTACGCCGCATTGGCGTCGATTGCCGTGCTTCTCGAGCAGTCGTACTGGGTGCTCGTGGAAGACTCCAGCACCGCCAATTACCTCCAGCCCGGGCTGCTGTCGATCGGCTATTTCGCGACCGCGCTGATCACGAACCGGTTGGCGCGCCGCCTGATCCTGAATGAGCGCCTCGCGCAGCAACGCGGTGCCGACCTCGCCGACCAGCTCCGCATCAACAAACTGATCATCCGCGACGTGCAGGACGGGGTGCTCGTCGTGGATGCCCAGGGACGGGTGCACCTGCACAACCCGCGCGCGGCGGATCTGCTGGGGCAGCTCGTGCCCGATTTGAGCCGGATCGAAGAATTTTCCGAGGAGCTCGCCCAGCGGCTCGCCGCGTGGCGCGCCGCCGAGGGCGCGGGCATCGTGAACGTGCGATTTTCCGAGAGCGGGCGCCTGGTTCGTGCGCGTTTCGTGTCGGTAGGCGTCGCAGGCGGCAGCTCCAGCCTGGTGTTCCTGGAGGATTTGTCCAAGCTCCAGGAACAGGCCCAGCAACTCAAGCTCGCGGCGCTCGGAAGGCTCACGGCGAACATCGCCCACGAGATCCGCAACCCCCTGTCGGCCATTACGCATGCCGGAGACCTCTTGCAGGAAGAGCAGCGCGGACCGCATAAGGAGCGCATGGTGCAGATCATCCGGGACAACGCGCGGCGCCTGGAGCGCATGGTGCACGACGTGCTCGAACTTTCGAGGCGCGACCGGGTTCAACCGGAGACGATCCGGGTACGCCCGTATCTGCTTACGTTCATCGAGGAGTTCGCGCAGAACGACAGCATTCCCGGCGAAAGCTTTTTGATCGAGGCGGGCGAAGATGTCACCTTGGAATTCGACCGGGCTCATCTCAACCAGGTTCTGTGGAACCTCATGCACAATGCCTGGCGGCACTGCCGCAGGCTCGCCGGAAGCGTGCGCATCACGGTTTCACGCCGGGCAAATCGAGTAGAATTGCACGTCATCGACGACGGTAAGGGCGTGGCGAGGGAGTTGCAAGCACAGTTGTTCGAACCGTTTTTCACCACTTTCGCGAGCGGGACGGGGCTCGGCCTCTACATCGCTCGCGAGCTGTGTGCCGCCAACGGCGCGAGTCTTGAGTACATGGACCGCAGTCCGGGCGCGGACTTTAGGATCCTATGGCAGGAACCGTAGAGAACCGGCGCGCGGAACGGCGAACGAACTTCGTCCAGGGCACGGTGCTCGTGATCGACGACGAGGCGGACATTCGGGAACTGCTCGAGCTGTCGCTCGTGCGCATGGGTTTGGCAGTGGAGTGTGCCGGTTCCGTCGCGGCGGCCAAGCAGCTGCTGCAGTCCAGGCGGTATGACCTCTGTCTTACCGACATGCGCTTGCCCGACGGCGACGGGCTGGAGTTGGTGCGCCTGATCGGCGTTCAATGCGCAGACCTGCCCGTAGCGGTGATCACCGCGTTCGGCAGCACCGAAAACGCCGTGGCGGCCCTCAAGGCCGGCGCCTTCGACTACCTGACCAAACCGCTGTCCCTCGACCAGCTGCGCACCTTGGTCAAGTCTGCGCTGTCCCTGCCCCAGAAAACGGCGGCAGCTAAATCGGGGGAAGCCCAGCTTCTTGGCTCCAGCCCCGGGATCGAGCAGGTGCG
>DATHJM010000461.1:0-4014 GCA_035489775.1 Burkholderiales bacterium | reverse complement strand
ATCCGCCGCTGCGGTGGCGTTCGACGTCGCGGATCGCGATAGGACCGAGGCGGCGCTGCGGAAATTGCTCGGCGATGGCCCCATCCAGATCGCGGTCAACAACGCAGGAATCCACGACGACGCGGTGATGCCGGGCATGCGCCCGGAGCAATGGTCCCGGGTGATCGATGTCTCCCTCAACGGGTTCTTCAACGTCACGCAGCCCTTGCTCATGCCCATGATCGGCACGCGCTGGGGAAGGATCATCAACCTGTCTTCGGTCGCCGCGCTCGCGGGCAATCGCGGCCAGACGAATTACGCGGCCGCCAAGGCGGGACTCCACGGAGCGACCAAGGCGCTTGCGCTGGAAGTGGCAAGCCGCGGCATCACGGTGAACGCCGTCGCGCCGGGAATCATCGATTCCGCGATGACGGAGGGAGTTTTTGCCAAAGAAGCAATCGAGAAGTTCGTCCCGATGAAACGCGCCGGGACGCCGCAGGAGGTGGCCGACCTGATCGGGTTTCTCGCCTCCGAGCAGGCCGCCTATATTTCCGGCCAGATCATTTCGATCAACGGCGCGATGATCTGAATTCGCCTGCAGCTAGTTCTGCGCCTCCACCTTGGTGCTCGAGGCCCCCAGGATCCAGGCGATGGCGAAGCCACCGCTGTAATTGCTTCTCGTCTTGACCAGCGGGCTGTCGGCGAACACCGCCCCGGCGATGCTGTCCCACTTCGCAAAGGCGCCGACCCAGAAATCCGGAAAGCGCTTGCTGACCGCCGCGATGAGGTTTATTCCGCCGAAGCCGCCGCCCGGGTTGTAGGCGGGACGATCTGTGTCAATGAACATCGGATCGACCGCGTAGAAATAACGGTTGTAGCGCCGGTCCGCGTAGATGAGGCTCCCCTGCAGGCCGAGGTTCCATCCGCGGTTTCCCAGGGCGTTCTTGAAATCCAGGCTCAGATTGGGCTGGAAAACCCAGCCGGCTTGCCTGACATGGGAGAAATCGGAGGAGAAGACGGTGCGCACCGGCAGCCGCATTTCCAGCCTTTCCATTCCATTGTTGGATCGATAGAGTGCGATGTTCAGCGAGGGCCCGATTTCCAGCGTGGGATCCAGATCGGGCATTCCGCGCCGCGCGTCGTTGTCTTTGACGGGCGGCGAGCCGCTCAGGCTGAACTCGAGCTCGACCTTGTCAGTGTCGAAGAACAGGCCGCGATACCTGCGGTCGTCGGCTTTGAGGAACTCTCCGCGGTAGGCCAAATAGGGCACAGGGAGCACCCAGGTCTGGGATTGATTCGAGCCGCGATAGTGAGGGAGCGTCGTGGCACCGATCCCTGCGCCGGCCTCCCACAGAGGGAGCTGGTCGGCGCAGGCGAAATGCGCCACGAAACACATGAGGAGCGGAGCCGTCCGGAGAAGATTCACTGTACGCCGAGTTGGTGATCCCCGGACCGGGAGAGGTTGACCGCCAGGGTAATTATTGGCTCAGGAACCTGACCGACTGGCAGACAAGCTAAAATCCTGTTTCGCCGAATTTGGTGCCGAGGAAGGGACTCGAACCCCCACAGTGTTGCCACCGCTAGGACCTGAACCTAGTGCGTCTACCAATTCCGCCACCTCGGCGAAAGGGCCGCGCCAATTCCGGTCTTCAGCCCGAGCGCGGATTCTATAGGAAAGCACCGATTTGTCAATGAAAAAACGCCCCAATGCGCGAGCAGGCGACCCTCATCGCGAACGCGAAGCCTCGCGCTACGAACATCCGATCCCGAGCCGCGAGTTCGTTTTACAGACGCTCGCGAAAGCCGGCGTGCCGCTCACCGACGAAGAACTCGCGCAGCGGCTCGCCATCAGGCCGGACGAGCGCGACTCGTTCGTGAAGCGCTTGGGCGCGATGGAACGCGAGGGACAGATCCTGCGCAATCGCAAGCGCGCGATCCTGGTCGCTACGAAGCTCGATCTCGTCACCGGACGCGTCGAGGGGCATCCGGACGGCTACGGCTTCGTGGTCGCCGAAAAAGGCGAGGATTTGTATCTCGGTCCGCACGAGATGCGAAAAATCCTGCACGGCGATCGCGTGATGGTGCGCGAATCGGGCGTGGACCGGCGTGGCCGCCGGGAGGGAACGATCGTCGAGGTGATCGAGCGCGTAAATCGCCGAGTGGTGGGGCGCCTGCACGGCGAGGGCAAATTCCTCTTCGTTCAGCCCGCCGAGCGGCGCATCAGCCAGACCATCCTCATCGCGCCGGAAGATGTGGGTAACGCGCGGTTGGGTCAGGTCGTCGTCGCCGAATTGACCGTGCAGCCCGATGGCCGCACCCAGCCGATCGGCCGCGTCGTCGAGGTACTGGGGGAGGCGGCCGACCCCGGAATCGAGATCGAAATCGCGCTCAGAAAACACGAATTGCCGTTCAAGTTCTCCGCGCAGGCCGAGGAGCTCGCGGCGAAGTTCCCGCCGGTGCCGCGCCCGGGCGACCTTGCGGGCCGGGAGGACTTGCGATCGATCGAGCTCGTGACCATCGACGGCGAAACGGCCCGGGATTTCGACGACGCCGTGTATTGCGAAAAGACGGGCGAAGGGTTTCGGCTCGTCGTCGCCATCGCGGACGTCAGCCACTACGTGCGCGACGGCGACGCGCTCGACCTGGAAGCCCGCGATCGAGGCAATTCCGTATACTTTCCCCGCCGGGTCATCCCGATGCTGCCGGAGCCGCTCTCCAACGGGCTGTGCTCGCTCAACGCGGAAGTCGATCGCCTCTGCATGGCCTGCGACATGACGATCGGCGCGAAGGGCGAGATCGGCCGATATCGCTTCTATCCGGCGGTGATGCGCTCGCGCGCGAGGCTCACGTACACCTCGGTCGCGGCCGCGCTCGCCGACTCCAAGAGCGAGGCGGGGCTGAGACTGAAAGGATTGCTGCCGCGCTTGCAGTTGCTGAGCGAACTCTTCAGGGCCCTGCTCAAGGCGCGCGAGGAGCGGGGCGCAATCGACTTCGAGACGGTCGAAACCCAGTTCGTGTTCGACGCGGAGGGGCGCGTCGCGCGCATCGACCGGGTCGAGCGCAATGACGCCCACCGCATCATCGAAGAGTGCATGCTCGCGGCGAATGTGTGTGCATCCGACTTTCTTTCGAAGCGCAAGCACCCGGCTCTTTACCGCGTTCACGAGGGGCCGACCCCGGAGAAGCTGAAAAATCTGCGCGAGTTCCTCAAGGAATTCGGATTGCAGCTCTCGGGCGGCGACAAGCCCACTGCGAAACACTACGCGAAGCTGCTCGAGACCGCGCGCAAGCGCCCGGACGTACAGCTCCTGCAGACCGTGCTCCTGCGCTCGCTCCAGCAGGCGCAGTACAGCCCGGAGAACGTCGGCCACTTCGGGCTCGCATACGAGCACTACACCCATTTCACCTCGCCGATCCGCCGCTATCCCGACCTGCTCGTCCATCGGGCCATCAAGGCGGCGCTGGAAAACGGGCGCTACAACCCGGGGAACTGGAAGGAACTAGGGGCGCATTGCTCGCAGACGGAGCGCCGCGCGGATGACGCGACCCGCGAAGTCTCCGCGTGGCTCAAGTGCTATTACATGCGCGACCGCGTCGGCGAGGAGTTCGAGAGGTCGGTGTCCGCGGTGACGAGCTTTGGCATTTTTGTTGCGCTGGACGATGTCTACGTGGAAGGGCTGGTGCACATCTCCGAGCTCGGCCAGGACTATTTCCACTTCGATGCCACCAAGCACCGGCTGCTCGGCGACCGCACCCGGACGCAGTTCCGCCTGGCAGACCGGGTGAAAGTAAAGATCGTGCGGGTAGATCTCGAGACCAGCCGGATCGACTTCGTGCTGGCGGGCGGATCCGCGACAGATTCCGGGACCGGCCCGCGCCATGCGCGCTCGCTCCGCCGGCGCGCGAGATCGTAGAAGGTGAAACCCACCCGCGCCATTTTCGGATTTCACGCGGTGCTTGCGCGTTTGCGCGCCGAAGCGGCGTCAGTGACTGAAATCTATCTCGACGAGAACCGGAAGGACGCGCGCGCGCAAG
>DATHJM010000460.1:0-13480 GCA_035489775.1 Burkholderiales bacterium | reverse complement strand
ATGCCGGTAGCGCTGCGCCTCGTAGATATTGGCATGGCGCAGCGCCGAGACGCGGTCGGCGAGCATCGCGCGCGAGTCGGCGTAGATGATGGGCAGCGGCAGGCCGCGCCCGAAGTTCTCCGCGGTGGTGATGCGGTAGCGGCCCTTCTCGGTGAAGAAGCCCGGCCAGTCCTCCAGACGATCGTCGTCGATCGCGTGCACATACCGCGCCAGGAGGTTTTCGACGGTGAGTTGGAGTTCGACGTCCACGTCTGGATCCCCGCTTGTGCGGGAATGACGAGCGCTCAGAGGCCCATGTGCTTGCGGTACTGCTGCCACAGCCCGCGCACGGAGGTCTCGGTGACGCGCGATTCGTTCGACTCGACGCCGCGCCCGCCCATTTCGACGACCGACGCCCGCGACGAAGCGCCCTGCACGCCGCGCTGCACGAACCCCGTCGCCGCGCCGTCCTCGAGAGAGATGTAGCCCGCCGGGCCGACGAGGTTCGACTGCTTCATGCGCAGCTCGTCCATCGCCGCATCGTCGGACGCATACCCGAAGCAGGTCCACACCAGCTCGGTGCGGCCCACGCCCTTCGGCAGCACCTGGCGCACGGCGAGGCTGTTCATGATCTGCTGCAGCACGAATCCCGGGAACACGGTGAGGATCTGCAGCGTGACGCCGTCGCCGATCTCGTCGACCGATTCGAGCATCTGCGGCGCCTGCAGCGCGTAGCCGCCGCTCGCCGAGCGCATGCCGGCGCGCTCGTACTCGTCGCCGGACTGGTCCGACTTCATCATGGTGAAGCTGGCATGGCTGCCGCCTTCGCCTCCTACGACGACTCCGCCCTTCTGCTCGAGGCGGTTGAGGCGGAAGGTGGAAAAGAAGAGATGCAGCAGGCTCGCGTGGTAGGTGTCCTTGACGTTCTCGAAGTAGAGCTTCCAGTTGCTCTGCAGCACCTGGGTATAGCCGCCGAGAATCTTCACCGGCTCCTTCATCACGCGGCGAATCCTCGCCGCGACCTCGGGGCCGATGTACCGCTCGATCGGCGGGGTCTTGTCCGAGAGCGTCGCGAACATCAGGCCGCAGAAGATCTCGACACGGAATTTTCGCGGCGCCTGGCTTTCGGGCTCGGCGTCGGCTAGCATGCCACCCTTGCCCTGAACGCCGCGGCGGAACGCCACCGCGGTGAGATTGCCGCGCAGGTCGTAGGTCCAGTTGTGGTAGACGCAGGCGATCTCTTTCGCGCTGCCGCGGTCCGCGAGGCACAGGAGCGCGCCACGGTGCGCGCAGCGGTTCTCGAAGCAGCGGATCGCTCCGGTCTCGTCCCGCGTCACCACCACCGGCATCTCGCCGGCGAAAGTGGTCTTGAAGTCGCCCTCCTCCGGCAGCTCGGCCTCGAGGCCGAGGAAATTCCAGGCGTCGCCACGGTAGATGCGCTCCTGCTCCCGGACGTAGATGTCCTCGTCCTGGTAAATCCAGTAGGGGACGCGGGCGAGGCCTTCGGCTGGCCAGGCGCGGGATTCGTGGGCCGCGGGCACGGGAGTGTTTTTCTCAGAAGATTCGTTCAGGGCGATTCTAGCACCGGTAAAATGCCCCAAGACCGAGGAGATTGCCGATGAGACCCATGATCGCCCGGCTGCTCGCCGTCACATGGTTGTGCGGATTTCCGCTCGTGGCGCACGCGCAGGCGCAGGCCTACCCGAACAAGCCGATCCGGATCGTGGCGCCGTTTCCCGCGGGCGGCAGCGCCGATGTCATCCCGCGCATCGTCGGCGAGAAGTTGTCGCTCAAGTGGGGCCAGCCGGTCATCGTGGAGAATCGCGCCGGCGCCGCCGGCAACATCGGCGCGGAGTACGTCTTCAGGGCCGAGCCCGACGGCTACACGCTGCTTTCTTCGCCGCCGCCTCCTCTCATCATCAATCCCCACCTGTATCGGAATCTTCCCTTCGACCCGGCGCAGTTCGTACCGGTGGGCATCATGGTAGCGATCCCCAACGTGGTGCTCGTGCATCCCAAAGTGCCGGCGAACAGCGTGCAAGAGCTGATCGCCTACGCCAGGGCGAACCCGGACAAGCTCAACTACGCCTCGCAGGGCAGCGGCACGACATCGCACCTCACCGGCGAGATGTTCAAGTCGATGGCGGGCGTGCGCCTCACCCACATCCCTTACAAAGGCAGCGCGCCCGCGCTCACCGACCTGCTCGCCGGGCAGGTGGAAATGATGTTCGACAACCTCGGCGTGTCGCGGCAGCATGTGGTAAGCGGCAAATTGAAGCTCCTCGCGGTGTGCAGCGAAAAGCGCGTCGCGTCGCTTCCCGACGTGCCGGCGCTGGCGGAGATTCTTCCGGGATTCGAGGCGGTCGCCTGGTTCGGCATCGTCGCGCCGCCGAAGACCCCGATGCCGATCGCCGAGAAGGTCTCTGCCGCGGTCGCCGAGGTGCTGAAGCTGCCCGACGTGCAGAAGCGCCTTGCCGATCTCTCCGCCGAGCCGATCGGCAACACGCCGGCGCAGATGGCCGCGTTCATGAAGAAAGATGCCGAGCGCTGGCGCGAGGTGATTCGCTCGGCCGGGGTCAAAGCAGACTAGATGAGCCTTCCCCGCATCGCCATCGCCACCGGCGACCCGGCGGGAATCGGCCCGGAGATCGCGCTCAAAGCGGCGCTCGACCCGCGGGTGAGAAGAATCTGCCGGCCGTTGCTCTTCGGCGACCGCGGCGCGCTCGAAGCGCATGCTGCCGCCTGCGGCCTCAGTCCCGACATCCGTGCGGTGGCGCGCGCCGCCGAGGCAAATTGGGGCGACGGCGCAGTGACCCTGGTCGGGCGAAAGCAGTTCAAGCCGGGCGAGCTGCACATCGGCGCGATCGCCGCACCGCACGGCGAGGCGGCGCTCGATTCGGCGAAAGCCGCGATCGACGCGGCTCTTTCCGGCGACGTGGACGCGGTGGTTGCCGCACCGCAGACCGAAAGCTCGATCAAGCTCGCCGGCATCGAGTTCGACGGCTATCCCACGTTCGTGGCGCGCTGCACCGGCGTGCCGCCCGAGGACGTGTTCCTCATGCTCTGCTTCGATCGTGACGGGACCGAAATGCGCATCGCGCACGCGACGCTGCACGCGAGCCTGCGCCGCGCGATCAAGCTCGTCACGCGCGACCGCGTCCTGCACGCGATCCGCTCTGCGGATTCCGCCCTGCGACGCATGGGGATCACCTCCCCTCGCATCGCCGTGTCGGGACTCAATCCTCATGCGGGAGAGGGCGGGCTTTTCGGCGACGAGGAGCAGGCGATCATCGGCCCGGCGATCGCCGACGCGAAGAAGAACGACGTCGCCGCCGAGGGCCCGTTCGGCGCCGATACCATGTTCCTGAAGAAAGGCTACGACGCTTTCGTCGTGATGATCCACGACCAGGGGCACATCGTGGCGAAAACCCACGCCTTTGCCGGCACCGCCGCCCTGACCATCGGCACGCCGGTGCTCTTTTCTTCCGTCGCGCACGGCAGCGCGCTCGACATCGCCGGGAAGAACCGGGCCGATCCGGGCGCGCTCATCTCCGCGATCGAGCGGCTCGCGGGCGTCCCGCGGGCCGGCTAGGCTCGGGCGGAACTGTGCAAGAATGCGTCCCGGCCGAGCCGGAAAGAGGAGGACGGTGGAAAAGGTGACGATTCCCGTGCTTCAGAAAATGAAGCGCGACGGACGCAGGATCGTCGGCGTGGTCGCCTGGGACTACCAGATCGCGCAGATCGCCGACCGCGCCGGCGTGGATCTCGTATCGGTAGGTGACTCCGTCGGCGTGAACCTCTGGGGGCACATGACGGACACGGAAGTGACCGTGGACGAAATGCTGATCTGCTGCAAAGCCGTGCGGCGCGGCGCGAAGCGCGCCCTCGTCAGCTGCGATGTTCCCGATGCACCGGTGCAAGCAGGAACCGAGGCCGTGGTCAGTGCCGCCGTGCGCCTCGCAAAAGAGGGAGGGGCGGACATGGTGAAAGTCCTGGGCGACCCCGGCGTGGTGAAGGCAATCGCTCGCGCCGGCGTCCCGGTCTTTGCCGAATTCCACGGCGAGAAACTTCCGGTCGACAAGCTGGTGGAGGAAGCAAAGCGATTGGAGGATGCCGGCGCTTCGTTACTGGACTTCAGACACTCGGGTCCCGTGGCCGGTCCCGCCGTCGTACGCGCGGTTTCCATTCCGGTGATCGGAGGCCTGGGTGGAGGACCGTGGCTCGATGGACGCGTGCGCCTGGCGCATACCGCCATCGGCTATGCGGCAAAGTGGATAGACGCGAAGACCGAGACCTACGGCAATGCGGCGAAGCTGAGCTTCGATGCTTTCCGCGCCCTGATCGATGACGTGCGTTCAGGCCGGCAGATCAAAGGCGGATGACATGCCTATCGCCACGATCGACGGCATCAAGACGAACTACGAGGTGATCGGCAACGGACCGGCCTTGCTCATGTACGCGCCCGCAGGGTTCGACGCGACCTTGGACAAATGGAAGACTCAGGGCGTGTATGCCCGCATAAAACTCCTCGAGCACTTGCCGAAAAAATACACCTGCATCATTTTCGACCGCCGCGAGACCGGCCAATCGGGCGGGCGGGTCGAGCCCATCACGTGGGCGCATTACGTGGCGCAGGGCAAGGGACTCCTGGAGCACCTGAACATCGGGCGCGCCCACCTCATGGGCGGCTGCATGGGCTGCTGCCCCGTCGTCGCCTTCGGCGTCGCGTATCCGGATGCCGTGCTGAGCATGATTCTCTATTGGCCCGTCGGCGGCGCCAAGTACCGCATCAGCACTCATAAGCGCTTTGCGGATCACCTCGCGTACGTGGAGCAGCATGGCCTCGCGGGCGTGATCTCGCTCGTCATGCAGGAAGGCAAGCCCTTCAATGCCGAACCGAGAGGCGGGCCCTGGGCTTCGGTCATCAAGAGCGACCGGGCCTTCGCCGACGCCTATGCGAAGCTGGACGTGCAGAAATACAGACAGACCGTGGCCGGCATGTGCCGCACGCTCTTCGACCGGGATACTTCTCCAGGGGCGGAGCCCGAGGACATTTTGCGCCTGGAAATCCCCGCGCTCGTCATTCCCGGACACGACGCGTCGCACGCCACGTCCGCCGCGAGATATCTGGAGGAATGCCTGCCCCGGGCGGAATACTGGGACGTCCCCGTCGCCGGGCAGACGGAGGAAACGGCTCCAGCGCGCGTGCTGGACTTCCTCCAAAAAGAGGCTGCCGGGACGGGGTGAACGGCGCGGGCTAAAGCGACCTGATCTGCACCTTGCGCCACTTGATGGCGCCGCCGGGGGCGTCTTTGGGACCGTTGCCGAACTGAAGTGCGACGTTCCCCTGGGGCAACTTGCTGTCCTGCACATTGACGGTCTGGGTACCGTTCAGCACGACCGTCAACTGGGAGCCCCTGGCCGTGATCTCGTAGGTGTTCCACTTGCCGCCGGCCTTGGGCATGGGCGAAACCTTGGCCACATCGACGATCGCCCCGGTGCCGTAAGACGGATCGGGACGCTGGTCGTAGATGTTCACTTCATAACAGTTGGCCGCCCCCACCTTGTTGGGATCGGCACAGCGGATGAAGATACCGCTGTTCGTGGTGTGATCCGCCCAGAACTCGGCCCTGATCCGAAAATCCTTGTAGGAATTCTTCGAGACGAGAAAACCGCCCTTGCCCATGTCGGCCACGATGGCGCCGCCCTCCGCTCTCCAGTTGGCGTCGCCGATGCGGTTGAAGTTGTCCATGCCGGCGGTTCCGTCGACGAGCGTGGTCCAGCCCGCGTCGGACCACGGCATGTATGAGCAGCCGAAAACGCCCAACCCGACCAGCAGCCCCATGGTAATCACAGCCAAGCGCTTCATGGTGATCTCCTCTTTGAGTTGACGATGATTGTTTCCTCTTACTGCCACGCGCGATTGTCGACGGTATTCTCGTAGGTGGCCCCGGGCACCGTCATGTTCCACTTGACCGTCCAGTTGTAGGTGTCCTCCCAGCGCTCCTCCGTGTACGGCTGCGGCGCGGCGTGAAGCAGGCGCCAGGTCTGGAACTCCTCGGGCTTGAGCAAGCCGCCGGTCTCGCGGATGAAATAGTGTACGAAGGGCGTCGGGTCTTTTTCGATGAGCTCGACCGCCCGCGCCTGTGCGCTGAACATCTTCTTGAGCGTCGCGCCGTCGAGGTCGTCCCCGGCAGCTTCGCTGCGCGTCGAGTGCGATTCGATCAGGATGCGCAGACCCCACTTCTGCGCCACGCTGATCCACGGCTCCATGACGCTCGCCGCCGCGACCTTGCCGTCGCGCACCGCTTCGAGGCGCTTGAGCATCGAACCGGCGTGGGTCCTCTTGATGTGCTCCTGCGCGAGGAAGCCTTCCATCATTTTCAGGGTGGTGAAGTCCGAGCCGTTGTTCGGCGTCACCGCGATCGGCTGGTCCTTGAGCATCTCGGGCTCGTAGTACTTCGAGCCGGGCGCGACGACGATGGCGAACTTCGACATCGAGGCGCCCAGCGCCACTATCTTGCGCCCGCGCAGCCCCTGGGTGTTGGCCTCGACCGCGCGCTTCATGATCCCCCATTCGCACATCCGGTACTGGTCGATGCCGCCTTCGTTGTAGACCGAGTCGAGCGGGCGGTCGAAAACGGAATCGAACTTGACGAAGTGGGAGGTCGTGACCTGCGCCATGCCCGGCGTGGTCACGAACTCGAGGTCCAGTCCCTCGTCCTTGAAGAAGCCCTTGTCGCGGGCCACCAGCACGGGCAGGTCGTGCACCGCGTTCATGGTCGCTACCTGAGGCTTCGTCCTTTCCTTGACAGTCATGGTGCTTTTCTCCTCTCGTCCGTGGGTGTCGCCCGGCGCTCCCCGAATGGCAGCGGGCCGCTGGCGATCATCCCTCTACATCCGCCCGGCTGTCAACGGCGGAGCGGTTCAGCAGCAATCCCAGCCGGCTCCCTCCTGCACCGCGAGCGCATCCTGAAGCCAGGCGAAGGGAAGATCGTCGACGACAACCTCCGCCACCGGCTTGAAAAGCTTGAACTGGTAGCGTTGTTCCGCAATCCAGAACGCCACTACGGTCTCCAGCGGCGGGCAGCCCGGAAGCGGGCAGGCGATTTCCGAAACGAAGACCATGGCCTCTTTCGGGAGCCTGAAGCGTTCGCGCGTCCATTCCGCCAGCCGGTCGATGACCTGGAGGCGTTCGGGGCCTTTCCTGACGGAAGCAAACATTGCTTCAGCCTATCAGAATCCGCCCGCGACAAGAGCGGCCCGGAAAGTGCGCGCGTTGCATGAGAAAATGCGCCAATGGCGCATCCCGATCGCTTCCTGCTCGCCGGAGTCATGGGCTGGCCCGTCATGCATTCCCGCTCGCCGATGCTGCACAACTACTGGTTCAGGCAGCACGATCTGGCCGGGACCTACGTACCGCTCGCGATCCGGCCCGAGAGCCTCGCCGCGGCCTTGCGCGCGCTTCACCCCTTGGGATTCGCCGGCTGCAACCTGACGATCCCGCACAAGCAGCAGGCGCTGACAATCGTCGACGACGTCGACGCGCTGGCGAGGGCCATCGGCGCGATCAGCTGCGTGGTCGTCGGCCCCGGCGGGTCGCTCTCAGGCACCAACAACGATTGCTACGGCTTCATCCACAATATCAGGCAGGAGCAGCCCGGCTGGCGGGCGGATGCCGGGCCCATCGTGGTGATCGGCGCGGGCGGCGGCTCGCGCGCAGTGTGCTACGGCCTCGCTCAGGAGGGCGCGAGGGAAATCCGCCTCCTCAACCGCACGTTTGCGCGCGCCAAGGGCCTCGCGGAGGAGTTCGGCGGCCCCATCAGGGCCCTGCCCTGGGAGCAGCGCCACGACGCCCTGGACGGCGCGGCGATGGTCGTCAACACCACCAGCTGCGGCATGGTCGGCCAGCCCGTGCTCGACATCGGGTTGGACAAGCTGCCCAGGAGCGCGCTCGCCGCCGACATCATCTACATCCCCCTCGAGACGCCGTTTCTCGCAGCGGCACGCAAGCGCGGCAACCGGACCGTCAACGGCCTGGGCATGCTTCTCAATCAGGGCCGGCCGGCGTGGAAGGCGTGGTTCGGCATCGAGCCCGAGGTAACGGCGGAGCTGAGGGCGATGGTCGAGCGGACCCTATGAGCGCGCGAAGGGTTCCGCCTACGCTCTGACCGCCTGCTCCAGCAGCCATTTGCGAAACGCGGCGACGGCCGGGCGCTCGGCAATGACCTCCGGGCACACGAGGTAATACGCCGATTGCGGTTTCAGTTCCACCTTGAAGGGCGCGTACAACCTTCCGGACTCGATGTCGTCGTCGACCAGGGGTCTCAGGGCGAGCGCAACGCCCAGCTTCTGCGACGCCGCCTCGAGGGACAGGATGTTCGAGGAAAAATGCGGCCCGCGGCTGCCGTCGACGCGGTCGGCGACGCCCGCGGCCTCTAGCCACTTCTGCCAGGCGTTGCCGTGGGCCACGAGGTCCATGGCGTCGTCGTGCAGGAGCACGTGGCGCGCCAGGTCGGCCGGCTGCTCGAGCGGCGGGTCGCCGCGCACCAGCTCGGGGCTCGCCACCACGATGGTCGCAACGTCGAACAGGTGATCGGCGCGATAGCCGGGATAAGTGCCGCCGCCCAGATGGATCTCGACGCCGGACATGTCGTCCCTCAAGTCGAGATTTCCGACGAGAGCAGCGGAGTCGAGCGCGCCGGCGTCGACCATCTTGCTCGAGCCGAAGACGCGCAACTCGATGCGCGGCTCGCGCTTCGCGAAATCGGCCAGGCGCGGCATCAGCCAGCGCGCGGTGAACACCGGCGGCGCCGTGATCAGCAGCTCGGTCTCCTGGGCGCGCTCGCGGATCATCTCCACCGCGGCGGCGAGCGACTCGAAGCCCTCGCGCAGCTTCGGCAGGCAGGAGCGCGCGGCTTCCGTAAGCTGCACGCCGCGCCCCGCGCGGCGGAACAGCTCGACGCCGAGATACTCCTCGAGGCTTTTGATCTGATGGCTGACGGCCGCCTGCGTGATCGACAGCTCGTTCGCCGCCTCCTTGAACGAGAGGTGGCGCGCGGCGGCCTCGAATACGCGCAGCGCGTTCAGCGGGGGCAGGCGGTAAATCATGCGGGGTAATCGGCCATCGATGGGATAAGTTTTTCTTATGCGACAGATGAGAATTCATCGTTTGTTCTTCGGCTCTCCAGGGACTACCTTCAATGCGTGATAAAAGCAAACATGAAACCCGGAACCGAATTGACCGTGGCCGAATTGTACGCGCTGGAGCGCGCCGCGCGCTCGGCGCAGGCGCGGGAGCTCGCGCGGCTGATCCGTGCGGGTATGGGCGCACTCGTCCGGTTTACCAGGCGCGCCGTATCGGTGCCGGACAACAGAAAGGAAACCAGTCATGCGTAGAACCTTGAGCACACCGTTCTGGCGGGCGGCTTACCAGTCGCTGCCGGGCGACGTGCGCCACCGCTACCTCGCGTATATCGAGCGCGCGGAGCGCTCGGAACTCGTGCTCGATGCGGTGATCGACGCCCTGTCGCGAGCCAAAAGCGCTCTGGCGAGGCTGTTCAATTCGCCCGCCAAGCCACGCTCGGCGCACTGACCGCTTGCTTCGCCGTCCGTGCGACCTGGCCCCTCCTCCTCCTCCTTGGGTCAGCAGCGCGGGCGGCGAGCATCTCGCGAAGGGACAGACCGCAGGGTCTGTCTCTATTTCTTTGTCTGGGCTCCCGCCAGGATCGGGATCTGCGATATCCGCTGCTGAGGATCCCTGACGACGGCGCGCAACAGCTGCTCGAAATTCGACGACAGTCTCTCCACGGTCTTTGGATAGAACAAATCCGCGCAGTACTCGAACCGCCCCAGGTAAGCCCCAGCCTCCTCGTAGAGATGAAGACTCAAATCGAACTGGGCGATCTTCGGATCGAAATGAAAGTTGCTGATTTTCAGGTCTCCAATCTTCGGGACGGTAGCGGACAACACCTGCAGCATGACCTGAAAGATCGGGTTCCGGCTCGGATCCCATTCAAACGCTATGTGTTTCAGCATCGCTTCGAACGGCAGGTCGCTGTTGGAAAAAGCATCGAGCGTCGTGTCGCGGCTCCGTCGCAGCAATTCGATGAAGGCAGGATCGCCCGAAAGCCGGCACCGCAAGGCAGCCATGTTGAGAAAATTCCCGATCAACGGCTCGATCTCGCCAGGGGTTCTCGCGGCGACAGGCGTACCGACAACAATTTCTTCCGCACCTGAATACCGCTGAAGCAGTACTTGAAAGGTGGCCAGCATGGTCATGAAAAACGTGCATCCTTCGCGCGCGCCCAGGGACTTCAACTCCTGCGCCAGCGCCGCGGGGATGCGAAAAAACACATTCGATCCTTTGAAGGACTGGAGGGCCGGTCTGGGCAAGTCGCCGGGCAACTCCAGGACCGGAAGCCTGCCGCCCAACTGCTCCCGCCAGAACTCGATCTGCTTGGCATAGGCGGCTTCATTGGCCAGGGTGCGCCGCTGCCACAGGGCAAAGTCGGCATACTGGACGGCCAGATCGGGTGGATGCGGATCACCACCCCCGGTGAACACCTGATAAAAGGCGTCCAACTCGTCCAACAGCAGTCCGATGGACAACCCATCCGCCACGATGTGATGCAGGTTGATGATCAGGACGTGCTCGGCATCACCGAGCTTGAACATGGAGACCCGAATCAGCGGAAGGCGAGACAGGTCGAACAATGCGACGGATTCCTCCGAGGCCAGGGCTTGCAGTCTGTTTTCGCGTTCCTCGCCGGTCAGGTGATCCAGTTTCGTGACCTTGATCTTGATTTTGAACTCGGGATGGATTAGCTGCAGGGGCTCCTCGTCCCTGAAGGCGAATGTGGTTCTCAGTCCCTCATGACGCTTGATGACGGCATTGAAACTGTCTTCCAAAGCCTTCGAATTCAACGGACCCGTCAGACGATATCCGACCGGCAGATTGTAGGCCGGGTTCCCCGGTGTCATCTGATCGATCACCCACATCTGGAGCTGGGCAAACGACACCGGGGCCGAGTCATGTTCCGGGCGTTTGGGTATGACGCGCTCTTTGACGTGCTGCCCGGCACCTTTCAGACGCTGTTCAAGCAGCGCCTTCCTCTCGGCGGAAAGTGTGGATCGTTCTTCCATGGCGGAGTTATCGACGCAGTGAGCTATGACGCTCGCTCGGCCGGCATCAGGTGTCGCACTTCATCATCCGTAAGGCTGTCGATTTCTGCTGCGATTCTTCTTTCGATGGCCGAACTGGACTGTGCAATGGTGGGTGCTTCGAAAAGCTCTCTCAGCGTGAAGCTTATTCGATACGACGATCGAATTCTGGATACGATTTGCAGGGCTATGAGCGAGTGTCCACCCAACCCCGAAAAATCGTCATGAATGCCGATTTGCTCGAATCCGAATACATCGCTCCATATTTCGGCCAATCCCGCCTCGACTTGATTGGTCGGCCGATCCACTGCATTCGCCGGACTGGGCCGGGGGCGTGTCTCTTTGCGGTTGGTTATCTGAGAAAAATATTCTGCCGGATCAAATGGTGACCGGGATTGCTCCAGCAGGCGATGCAGGTTTTCGGGGCTGACAACGACTTGGTTGAGATCCGAGTTCAGCACTCGCTTGAAGGCCTCCAGGCCATCTTTCGTGGCAATCGCTTTGTTGAGAGCCGTCTCTTTCCAACCCTCCACGCCCGACAGGCTTTCCAGGTCGGCCAACTGGCCAACCTCCTTCCAGCCCGGCCAGTTGATGGTAATGGTGCGAAAAGGCCTTTGGGCGGTCGCAAAGCATCCAAAAGCGTCGAGAAACGCGTTCGCCGCGCTGTAGTCGGATTCCGCATACGGTGCAAGAACCGATGTGATCGAGGAAAACAGGATCAGGAAGTCCAGGTTGGCGTCCTTAAGGAGGTCGAACAGGATCATGGTGCCGTAGACCTTCGGAGCAAGCACGCTATCCGCAGTCTCCCTTGTCTTGGCTTGCATCAATCCGGCCCTGACTATCCCGGCGGCGTGGATGACACCGTGAATCGTCCCGAATCTGGCGATCGTTCGATCCAGAACCTTCTGCATTTGTTCCCTGTTCGCGGAATCGGCAACAAGGACCTCGACTTCCGCTCCCAGGTCTTCGAGCTCCAGCAGCGCCTCCATAGTCCTGCGGACAGGCGCTGACGTCCCGGCGTCAGTCGCCAGCTTCCTCCACATCGATTTCGCCGGGAACTCCGTCTTCTTGGTCAGCACGATTTTGGGTTGACAGCTCGTGGCCAGATACTTCGCCATGACCAGCCCGAGACCGCCGGTTCCTCCCGAAATGAGATAGACCCCGCCTTTTCTCAGACGTCTGGTTTCGACGGTTTCATTCGCAACGTCCGACGAGACCGGCTTTGGCAGCCGGACTTGCTCATATCCCCGCTCCCATCGATACCGTCCCCGATACGCTACAACCTGACTTTTGCGTGTCCCGGAGAATTCAGAAATGATCTTGGTGAGCGTGTCATCCGACAAATCATCGACCGTACGCTTGTCCGGCAGATCGATGTTGAAGCAGCTCACGTTCGGGAATTCCTTCGGGATCACTCCACAAGGCCCGAGCATTGTTGCCATTTCGGGGTCGAGAGCTTCGTCGCCTGTGACAGCCTGGATCCGATTGGAAATAACCCCGATCTTGATTGGAACTGCGAGGTCGAGCTCACCGATCGCCCGGGCAATATGCAACAGGCTGTAGAAGCCGAAGTCCTGGCTGGACGAGCTGGGGGAACGGGAGGTGCTCGACGGCTCATCTCCCGTCAGCCCTCCCAGATGGACGATGTTGACGGCGGTCGCCGGCCTTCCTTGAAGCTCCTCGAACAATTTCAGGTAATCGTCGACACCCGCGGGATTCAATTCAAATGTCCCGTCGCTTCGCCGGACGAAGTGTTCGCCAAAGCGAACGAATTCGGCTGCAAACCCGAGGCGACTCAATTTGGCTTTGACGCAGGCGCCTCTCCCGTGCCGGTCGCCGAAAATCAACCACAACGCGCCTTCCGGATGAGATTCGTTGTGTATCTCGCCCGGAAACGGCATTCTTTCCCAGGTAGGAACATAAAACCAATCGTCCAGCGCGGAGCCGCCGGGTGGGGCATTCAGCTGTGGCTTTCCCGGCTGGTCCAGCGATGCGGCCATCCAGTAGTTGTGTCTTTCAAACGGATAGGTAGGCAAGGCCATCCGGCGCCGTTTTTCATCGACGCGGCGGCGTCCCCAGGCGATATCTGCGCCTGCCAACCAGAGTTTTCCGGCGCTCTGCAGCACGATGTCGGCGTCAGATTCATTCTCGTAGTGATGTCGAACGGAAGATAGCGTCACCGGGTGTCCGGCGTCCTGCCGGTCAGGGTGTTGCATGGCGAGCACGCCCAGCGTACGGCCGGGCCCGGCCTCCAGGAGAATGGGGTCCTTGAACTGCCACAGCTCATGCAAGGCGTCGCTGAATCGGGCCGTGTGATTGGCATGCCGGGCCCAGTAGG
>DATHJM010000459.1:0-3380 GCA_035489775.1 Burkholderiales bacterium | reverse complement strand
GCGGCGCTTTACGCCGAGCTCACTCGCGACATCATGAAGCTCAACATCGTCGGTATGCTCGCGTTTCCGATGCCGACGCAGCCGCTCGGCTGGTTCAAGAAGCCGATCACCAAGCCGGACGACTTCAAAGGCATGAAATACCGCACCGTGGGCATCTCGATCGACCTGTTCACCGGCATGGGCGCAGCGGTGAATGCGCTGCCCGGCGGCGAGATCGTGCCGGCGATCGACCGCGGCCTCCTCGACGCGGCCGAGTTCAACAACGCGACCTCCGACCGCATCCTCGGCTTCCCGGACGTGTCCAAGGTGTGCATGCTGCAGAGCTACCACCAGAACGGCGAGCAGTTCGAGATCATGTTCAACAAGAACAAGTACGACGCGCTGCCGGCGAAGGTCCAGGCGATCATCGCCAATGCCGTCGAAGCGTCCTCCGCCGACATGTCGTGGAAGGCGATCAACCGCTACTCGCAGGACTATATCGAGCTGCAGACTAAGGACAAGGTGAGGTTTTATAAGACCCCGGACTCGGTGCTGCAAAGGCAGCTTGAAATCTTCGACCAGGTCAACGCGAAGAAGTCGGCGGAGAATCCGATGTGGAAGGAGATCACCGAATCGCAGCGGGCATACGCGGAGCGCACGGTGCGCTGGGACCTCGACACCAACGTCGGCCGGCGCATGGCGTATAACTGGTACTTCGGCAAGAAACCGGCCGCCAAGAAGGCCTGAAGGCGAACACGCTCGTGGGAGCACCATCCGGCGGCCCCGGATGGTGTTTTTTTTGATCTCCGTCAGAGATGTGACAGGATCGGCGGAATAAACTCCCTCCGCCGCGATACAGCCGCAGGATTTCAGCCATGCAAAAAGTACTGCTCTTCGTCGACACGATAAGCACCTGGGTTGGGCAGGCTTTCTCGTGGCTCATCGTGGCCCTCACCCTGCACATCAGCTGGGAAGTATTCTCGCGCTATGTGCTCGACCACCCGCGTGCGTGGGCCTTCGACGCGATGATCATGATGTATGGGACGCTCTTCATGATGGCCGGCGCCTACACGCTGGCGAAGAACGGCCATGTGCGCGGGGACGTGATCTACGGGTTCTTTACGCCGCGGGCGCAGGCCATCCTCGATCTCACGCTCTACATCCTGTTCTTCATTCCCGGGATCGTCGCGCTGACCTACGCCGGCTACTTCTACGCCTCGGAGTCCTGGGCGATCAACGAGCACTCGAACATAACCTCCGAGGGTCCGCCGGTCTATCCGTTCAAGACGGTCATCCCGCTCGCCGGCGCATTCGTGCTGGTGCAGGGCATCGTCGAGATCATCCGCTGCATCATCTGCATCAGGCAGGGCGAGTGGCCGTTGCGCGAGGAGGACGTCCAGGAAGTCGACGTCGAGAAGCTGAAGGAAATGGTGCACGTGAAGGACGAGGATATCGCGAATCTCGATAAGTTCGTGGTGCAGCAGGAGCGGCACAAATGAAGCTGCGCAAGGAACTCTGGTTCGGCTTTTCGCTGATGGCGGCCATCCTCATCCCGGTGATCGTGCTCATGCCCTGGAGCCACCTCACGAACGGGCACCTGGGTCTCATGATGCTCGCGCTGATCTGCGTGGGCATCATGCTCGGCTTTCCCACGGCCTTCACCCTCATGGGGATGGGCGTGTTCTTCGCCTGGCTCGCCTACCGCAGCGTGGATCCGGCGACCGCGAACCGGCAGGTACTCGACCTCTTCGTGCAGCGCACCTACGGCGTGATGTCGAACGACGTGCTGATTGCAATCCCGCTGTTTCTGTTCATGGGCTACCTCGTCGAGCGGGCGCAGCTGATCGACAAGTTGTTCAAGAGCCTGCACCTTGCCGCCGCGCGCGTGCCGGGGGCGCTTGCGGTGGCGACCATCGTCACCTGCGCGATCTTCGCCACCGCCACCGGCATCGTCGGCGCGGTGGTGACCTTGATGGGACTGCTCGCATTTCCGGCCATGCTCAAGGCGGGATACAACGTCAAGGTGGCGGCGGGCGCGGTGACCGCGGGAGGGTGCCTCGGCATCCTGATCCCGCCCTCGGTGCTGCTGATCGTCTATGGCGCGGTTGCGGGGGTGTCGGTCGTGCAGCTGTACGCAGGCGCCTTCCTGCCCGGTTTCATGCTTGCGGGGCTCTATATCGGTTACGTCATCTTGCTCGCGTGGTGGAAGCCTCACCTCATGCCTCCGCTCGCCGCGAGCGAGCGGAGCGTGGACCTTCCGCCCTTTGCGCGGGCGCTGGCGAAGCATGGCAGCAACGCGCTGACGGGGCTGTGGCGAGGACTCACCGGAGGCAGTATTGCCGGCGTCGCGAAAAGCACTGTGCTCGCGCAACTGATTGTCACGCTTGTCCCGGCGCTGTTCATTGCCGCATTGCTGGGCGTCACCTATCGGATGACGACAGCGCCGGTAGTCGAGGCCAGCACGGCCGGGCTGATCGAGGCCGGGGGCCTCGTCGCGGCGCCCGAACAGGAAAGAGAGCAGTCAACGGGCCTCGTTGGCGCGCAGGAACCGGAAGATTCCGGGGTCAAGGAGCCTTCAGCCGAGTCTTCGAAGGCGCCCGCCGCTCCTCAGGCAGGCGCGGAGGCCGGGAAAGCCCCGCCGGCCGCGGTGGCAACCGCCGGGAAGACTGCCGACGCAGCGGAATCCGAACGGCTTCCGGTGCCCCTCTGGCTATGGATCACGTTCGCCTTCGGTATGGCCCTCATCGCACTCATCTACTGGCTGTGGAGCTGGGAGCGGCTGGAAGTATTCAAGATGCTGCTCACCTCGTTCTTTCCGCTGGCGCTGATGATCCTCGCAGTGCTGGGCTCGATCGTATTCGGGCTGGCGACGCCCTCCGAGGCGGCGGCAATCGGCGGATTCGGCGGATTCATCCTGGCGGGGGTCTACCGCTTCATCGCCTATTGGCGGGAGGGGAAGTCCAGCGGCAAGGATCCCGGCAAGGCGGTCTGGAGCACGACGAAGGAGCTGGGTGTCATCGTCAAGGAGTCGGCCTTCCTCACCGCCAAGACGAGCGCCATGGTGTGCTGGCTTTTCGTAGGCTCGGGCATTTTCTCTGCGGCGTTTGCGCTGCTCGGCGGACAGGAGGTCATCGAGAAGTGGGTGCTGTCGCTCGACATGACGCCGGTGCAGTTCATGATACTCGCGCAGTTCATCATCTTCATCCTCGGCTGGCCGCTCGAGTGGACGGAAATCATCATCATCTTCATGCCGATCTTCCTGCCGCTGCTGCCGCATTTCCACATCGATCCGCTGTTCTTCGGGTTGCTGGTGGCCTTGAACCTGCAGACCGCGTTCCTGTCGCCACCGGCGGCGACAGGAACGCGGTCTGCAGGTTCAAGGCCACCAGCAACCCGAAGAA
>DATHJM010000458.1:0-5781 GCA_035489775.1 Burkholderiales bacterium | reverse complement strand
ACGGTGGGTATGTCAGGCGCCGCCGCGAGGCGCGCCTTCGCGGTGATCGCGTAGGCCCTGATCTTGCCGCCGCGCACCTGCGGAATGGAGTTCGAAGCCTGGTCGATCATCAGATCGATTCGCCCGCCGAGGAGATCCTGCATCGCCGGCCCGGTGCCCTTGTAGGGCACGAGCTCGAAACGGGTGCCGGTCGCGTTCCGGAAGTAGATTCCGCCGATATGCGTGGCCGAGCCGGACCCGGCGGTTCCAGCCGAGGCCTTGCCCGGATTGGCCTTCAGCCACCCGATCAATTCGTTCAAGTCTCTTGCCGGGAACGAAGCGTTCGTGACGATCATCAGCGGATTGCTCGCAATCATCGCCACCGGTTCCAGATCGCGGAGCAGGTCGTACTGCAAGGGATAGACCGCGCCGTTGATGACGTGCGTGCCCCAGTGGCCGATGCTGAGCGTGTATCCGTCCGGGGCGGCGCGCGCGACCCGGCCCACGCCGAGGGTGCCGGACGCGCCGACGACGTCTTCCACCACGATGGTCTGGCCGAGCGTCTTTCCCATCGGGGCGCCTACGATGCGGGCGATCGTGTCCACCGGACCGCCCGCGGCAAACGGCACCACCATCGTGACCGGCCGCGACGGGTAGTTCTGGGCCAGGGCGGCCGAGGATCCCGTGAAAATCACCGCGAGGGCAAAAGCCGCGGATCGAGGCTTCATTCTCATCTCCGGCAATCCGGAGAAGGCGCCTGCGCCTTCTAGTAGCGCTTTCCTGCGCTGAACTCCGCTTTGATTCGCGCCACCTGCTTTCGCACGGCGTCGAGCTCGGCCCGGGCCACTTTGACCTTAAGCACGTTCTCTTCGTCCGGCGCGGCGTCAGCATTCTCCGAAGACTTGGACGACAAGGCCGCCTGAGCGTCCCGGAACCGCCCGGCAGCCGCGTTCCACTGCTCGACCAGTTCCTGCTCCTGTTTACGCCATAATTTTCGCTTGTCCATGAAGCCGCTCAGGATATAGAAACGGCCCCGTTCTGTCGAGGAATGGGCGTTCGGGGCGTGCAACAATCGACCCGCGTCCCCGGGGTCCTGCTTTCGCAGAGCCGCAAAAAAAAAAGCCCGGTTTCCCGGGCTTTTTCGCTAAGCCGGTGTCGTTGTTACGCGATGGGCTTGATGTTGACGGCCTGATCGCCTTTCGGACCGGCGGTCACATCGAAGGTCACCTTCTGGTTTTCTTTCAGGGACTTGAAGCCGCTGCCCTGGATCGCCGAGAAGTGGGCGAACAGATCCTTGCCGCCGCCGTCCGGAGTGATGAAGCCGAAACCCTTGGAGTCGTTGAACCACTTGACCGTACCTGTACTCATTTGCACATATCCTAAAAAATTATAAAAAAAGGCTTTCGCCCGGGCGCGGGAACTTCAAGGGAGAGAAAAAGCGACGACCTACCTGATGAGATGAGCTTGAGTAAGCGGGCTGCAGCTGGACCAGACGTATCTCTGCTTGGAGAATCCTGCGCGCTCCTTATACACGCGCATTCCGGGCGCGTCAAGCGAGCCGCACGGTGGGGACGCGGATCGAGCCGGGCGCGCCGATTCATGTCTCCGCTTTCGCATCAGGGAGCGCCGGCTCCTCCCGGGGGCCGGGCCGGCCCGGCGCAAACCACTCGATTGCGGCCCGCCTTCTTGGCCGCATACAGAGCGTCATCGGCGTGTTTCATCCAGGAGTCCACCGACTCGCCGGGTTGAAGCTCGCTGACCCCTATGCTCACCGTCAGCTGCCGGCCGTCGAGCAGGCGCGACTCCGCGATGGAAGCGCGAAGCTGCTCCGCGACGACGGCGGCCGCGGCTTCCTGCGTGTCGGGCAGCAACAGGATGAATTCCTCGCCGCCGATGCGAAACAGCAGATCGAGCTTGCGCGCGCGTTTACCGATCAGCGAAACGATTCCCTTCAAGACGCTGTCGCCCTTCGCGTGGCCGAATTGATCGTTGACGCTCTTGAAGCGATCGATATCGATCAGCAGCAGCGAAGCCGGGGCCGAGTTGCGCCGCTTGCGTTCGATGGCGTCGCTCAGGGAGCGCTCCATGTGGCGCCGGTTGAAGACGCCCGTCAGCGGGTCCACGATCGCCTGGTCGAGGAGCCTGCGATGCAGGTCGACGATGATGCTCAGGACGATGTTGGCGAGGATGATGGTGAGCGTCAGCGTGACGAAAAACCGGATGGTGAACGCCAGGCCGATGTAGTGGTACACCAGCACGCTGATGATCAGCAGCAGCAAGATGCTGCCTGCGTTGGCCATGCGCCGCGAAAGGGAGAAAGTGAACAGCACCACCGTGGGATAGCACCACAGCGCGCCGAAAAAACCCTGGGTCTTGAGGGAAATCGCCATTCCCGCCGTGATGGGGACAAGCAGCAGTATCAGCGGAATGGGCGGAGGTTTCTTCAGGTAGGTGGCGAAAGCATCGATGCCGAGAACCAGCACCGCGCACAGAATGCCCGCTCCCAGCCCGGGGTTGTCCTGCAAGAAAGCGTTGACGGAGAACGGAATGAGGCAAACCGCCGCGGCGGTCGCGAGGCCGTACATGATCCGCCCGCGGTAGGGGGCGAGCGGATCCTCTCCGGTTTCGGCTGGGTTTGTGCCTTCCAACGCGTTTCGCTCCCCGGTCGCGGTCAGATGCGAGTTCTCATCCTATTACAAAGAAAAATCGACTCCGACCCTATTTTTCCAGCGCGGCTTCGATACCGATCATCAGCTGGTAGCGGCTATAGTCGTAGGTGTCCAGGTTCGATTCGTTTCGATAATAGCTGGTGTCGATGAACGCGCGCCACAGAGCGGTCAGGGGACGATTGGCGCGCAGGCTGAGCCCGTAACGTTTGTCTTTGCGCGTGATCTCGAGGGTGCCCCCGTCGAGGCGATCAGGGTCGTTGTAGCGGCTGACGCGATATTCGCCGCGCGCGTCGGCCTGCCAGCCGCCGAGGTTGCGCAGAGCGACGCTCGCGAACAGCGAATGCCGCGTCGGCGATGAGCTCAGGAAATCGGCCCCCTGCTGGAGATCCCTGCGATTGTTGAGCTCGAGCTGATAGCCGACGCGAACAAGGGACGACGCCGATGCGAACCCCGCATCCGCCGACAGGCGCTGTTGCCACCCGTCGAGATACTCGAAGCCCCCGCCGCCGGCGATGTGCCCCAGCTGGTAGCGCCCGCGCAGTTCGTGGCCAGCATCCAGGCGCCAACTCACCTGAGCATCAAGCGACGCGACTTGCTCGAGGCGGTCGCCGCCGACGTACGCCGTGTCGAAGTAGGCTCCGATGCCAGACTGCACGCGACCCGAATCGCGCTCGTAGCTCAAGCCGGCGCGCGATCCCGTCACGTCGAATTGGTGCAGATCTCCGTACCTCCGCAGGACCAGGCCGCCGTGGGCAACCCACCCGCGCGCGGTGTCTCCGGCGAGACGGTGGGTCACCACGGCCAGCGCCTCGACGAACCGGTCGCCCTGGTGGCTGACCCCGACCGTCGCCGCGTCCGGTGACAGCGTCGCGTTGCTGTCGTAGCCGCCGGCCAGAGAGATCACGGCGCTCGTCTCCGGCGACGGCGCAGCGCCGCCTAGCCGCTCGAGGGCGGTAGCCGCGAGAGCGCGCAAGTTCGGGTCGGTGGTCGTTCGGTGCGCGTCACCGTAGTATTCCATCGCCTGCTGCGGGCGCCCCGCGCGCTGCGCGGTGAGGCCGAGGTTGTAGCGGGCGAGTGGAGCCCACCTGGGGTCGGGCGCGAGCGCCTGGAACTCGCGCTCGGCCTCCGCGTAGCGGCCCAGCCGGTAATACGTCACCCCCAGGTTGTAGCGCAGACCCGGAGTGTCCAGGCCCGCCCCAAGCGCATCGAGGAACGATCGAAGCGCCGCTTGGTAGTCGCCCGCGCGAAACGCGGCGACGCCCTGCTCGGCAGCCAGCGCGCCGTCCGCGGCGGCACGGACAGGCTGCCACGGAGCGATACTCAGGAGTAAGACGGCTACGAAGCGGGAAAGCCGAAAGTCGCTGGTTTTTTCCTTTTGCGTCCTTCGACAACGAGTAAGCGCGCGCACCCGCCGGAGTGTACTCCGGCAGGACGCGCACTCACCGGAACGAGTGCTTTACGGGCGCTTGCCTGGGGGCGTCGGTTTGTCCCGCGCGCGCGCAGCCTCGGAGACGGTCTGCCCGAACTCGCGGCCACTGAGGTCCCCCTTGTCGCGAGCCAAGTCTGCGGTGGCGCGGCCAAAAGCCGAGGCTTCCTGCGCCCGGGCCGACGCCGTGTCAGGCAGCGTGATGGGCAGCTTGATCTCGCCGGCGGCGCCGGCGGATGCATTGGCAGGCATGACGTCCATCGTCACCTCGAGATCGCGCTGCTGCGCCCACGCGCTCGACATCCCGAGGACGAGAATCGTACCGATCGCATATCTTGTGAATCGCTTCATGATGAACCTCCTGCCTGCAAATGAGACTGCCCTTCCGCCGGCCCAGCGTCCTACATGCCCGTTACATGCCCGATCTGCCTGTATTATCGATTTCGATCTTCAGGCGGAACATCTTGCTGCTCCCGCCGTGCGACAGGCTCGCCACGAGCTCTTGCTTCGTTGCTCCGCGCGCGACCAAGGGAAGCTGCATCAGGTTCCCGCCTTCGCGCAAATCCGTCTGCCAGGAGAGTTCGCGCCGGTTGCCGTAGCCGACGAGCTCGACGTTCTCGGGCAGCGCGAGGCTCACCGTGGCGGCTTTCAGCGGCTTCGCGCTGTTGAACATCAGGCGCACGGTCTCTGGCCGGTCGATCGTCAGCGCCACCGCCTGCACCGGTTCCGGCCGCGTGGTGAGGAACACGCCCAGGGCGAGGCCCAGCACCAGACTCGCCGCGAGCGCCATGCCTAGCACGGGGCGCCGCCTGGAGTGCGCCCGACCGACCGCTGCGCGGGCCGCGCGCGACAGGGCCCTGTCCGTGAAATCCGGGTGCAGTGTCGGCGGGGGAAGTTCGCGCAAGCCCGCCTGCACCGCGTTCGCGCGCTCATACAGACGCCGGCAGCTTGGGCAACGCCCCAGATGTTCCTGAATCGACTTCTTGCGGGCGGAGTCGAGCCGCCCGTCAAGCCAGTCGTCCAGTTGCAGCACAAAGTCGCGGCATTCCATTGGATACCTTCCTACTCGTTAACACGCTCGCCGTCGGAAAAAGGTTCCATCGGCAGGAGCGCCCGCAAGCGCTCGCGGGCCCGGTGCAGCCTCGATTTGAGCGTTCCGAGCGGCGTCGCCAGGATCGTCTCCAGCTCTTCGAGGGTATACCCCTCGACGTCGTGCATCGCGACGACCGCGCGCTGCTCGGGATTGAGCCGCTGGAGCGCGGCCAGGATGCGCTCGCGCCACTGGTTGCGTTCGGCATGCTCTTCCGGGCCGTCTCTCGCCGCGGGTGTGGTGTCGAGCGCGTCGTCTGCGCCTTCGGCGTCGGTCACGAGCTCCACGACCGGCGAGCGGGCCTTCTGGCGGAAGGAGTCGACGTACTGGTGGTAGAGCACCCGGGCCAGCCAGGGCCGGAGCCGCTGGATCTCGAGCAGCTCCTGGGTACGCGGATAGAGCTTGAGCAACACGTCCTGAACGAGGTCTTCGGCGTCGGCAACGCTGCCGCTGAAGCGCCAGGCCAGCCGGTAGAGGTATTCGACGTGCGGGCGCAGCAAATCCTCGAAATTCAGCGCGTCGGGCCGGGCGCGGCGGTACGGCGACGCGGCGGCTCGGACCCGGCGAAACGGCGAAACAGGGGGCATAGCCTAGGTTACACGTCTACGCGGCCGAAA
>DATHJM010000457.1:0-4376 GCA_035489775.1 Burkholderiales bacterium | reverse complement strand
CATGTTCAGGAAGTGCCTTTCACTGGCGAGGAGGGTCCAGTACTTTATCGGATGGCCGGTTCCCGAGCCGCGGATCCGCCACGACTACGAGCAGCTCGGGCTGCTGCAGCAGCGAGGCAGGCTCACTGAAAGTGCGGCGCTCGCGCTTCCCGTATTGAAGCGCTACTACGACCGGACCGGGGATGTCGGAAAAGCCTTCTATCCGGAAGGCGGCGACGCCGAGGCCCTGAGAGGGGCATTGGCGAAGTTTCACTATTGGCCGGACGCTCCTTTTTCGGGCAAGGCGTTGGGTGAAGCCGACTACGATGCGGTGGAGGCCTCGTATTTCAAGAACGCGCCCTCTCTGGTCGTCATCGATGATTTCCTCACGAGCTCGGCCTTGTTGGAGCTACGCCAGTTTTGCGAGGAGGCGACCGTCTGGAAGGCCCATTTCGGCAACGGCTACGTCGGCGCCTTCCTGTCGCAAGGATTCTGTCCGAGGGTGTTGCTGACGCTGGCGGACGAATTGCGGCGGGCCATGCCGAATGTCATCGGGGATCACGCCCTCATCCAGGCGTGGGCATTCAAGTACGATCAGAGAATGCGGGGAATCAACCTCCATGCCGATCTCGCCAACGTCAATGTGAATTTCTGGATCACACCCGATGCGGCCTGCGAAGATCTGGAAACCGGCGGCATGATTGTCTACGACGTGCCTGCCCCCAGGAACTGGAGCTTTCAGGACTACAACCACGACCAGGCCAAGATCGACGCTTACATGAAGGAGCGAGGGGCGAAGCCGCACCGCGTTTCGTATAAGGAGAATCGCTGTGTCCTGTTCGACTCGACCCTGTTCCATACGACCGACGAGCTGCATTTCAAGCCCGGATATTCCAACCGAAGAGTCAACGTCACTCTCCTGTACGGCAAGGCCCTGCATTTCTGACCCGCCGCGACGTAGGCAGCCCCCCTGCTGCGGTTCCGAGGCGTGCGGAAACATCGTAAAATCGATCGAAATGCGGGTGTAGTTCAATGGTAGAACGAAAGCTTCCCAAGCTTAAAACGAGGGTTCGATTCCCTTCACCCGCTCCAGATCAAATGCCCGCGTCCTTCGACGGTAAACTTGTCGTTGCAATCTCTTCCAGGGCCTTGTTCGATCTGGAGGAGTCGAACCGCGTGTTCGAAGAGCAGGGGGTGAGCGCCTATCACCACTACCAGCTCGAGCACGAGAATGAAATCCTCGCACCCGGCATTGCCTTCGCTCTCGTCAGGAAGCTCCTCAGGCTGAACACGCTCGCGCCCGCGCAACCCCGGGTGGAAGTGATCCTGCTTTCACGCAACACCGCCGACACGGGCATGCGGATCATGAACTCGATCGAGCATTACAAGCTCGACATCTCGCGCGCGGCCTTTACCGGAGGGGAGAACACCTATCCCTACGTGCCGGCGTTCGATGCGCATCTGTTTCTCTCCGCCAATCCCGTGGACGTGCGCAAGGCTCTCGACGCGGGGCATGCGGCAGCGACGATCCTGCCCTCCAACGTCGGGCAGAACGTCGAGGTGACCGAGGGTTTGCGCATCGCCTTCGACGGGGATGCGGTGCTGTTCTCCGACGAGGCCGAGCGCGTCTACAAGCGCGACGGGCTGGAGGCCTTCACGGCGAGCGAGGTCACCGCGGCCAAGGAACCCCTGTCGGGCGGGCCTTTCAAGGGTTTTCTCGCGGCGCTGCATCGAATTCAGTCGGAGTTTCCGGCCGAGCACGCCCCGATTCGAACCGCCCTGGTGACGGCGCGCAGCGCCCCCGCCCACGAACGCGTCGTGCGCACGCTCCGCGCCTGGAACATCCGCATCGACGAAGCGCTGTTCCTGGGCGGGCTGGACAAGGGCCCGTTCCTGAAGGCCTTCGGCGCGGACATCTTCTTCGACGACCAGCGCGTCCACGCCGAGTCGGCGAGCCGGCATGTCGCGACCGGGCATGTGCCGTTCGGCGTCGCCAACGAATAGAAAACGGAGCCGGGGATGAAAGTCCTGAAGATCCTGCTGCTCGTCGCCGGCGGCATCGTCGCGCTGATCGTGCTCGTGATCGCCCTCGTTGCCGCGACTTTCGATCCCAACAAGTACAAGCCCGAGATTGCCGCCGCGGTGAAGGACAGGACCGGGCGCACGCTCGCGATCGAGGGCAATCTTGCCCTGACTTTCTTTCCGAGCATCGGCATTGCCGCGGGAAAGACATCCCTGTCAGAGCCCGACGGCAGCAGGGTCTTCGCCCGCTTCGACGAAGCCAAGATGTCGCTCGCGCTTCTGCCGTTGTTTTCCAGGCAGGTGGTGATCGACCGCGTGACCCTGTCGGGACTCGCGGCGGATCTGGTCAAGCGCAAGGACGGTAAAACCAATTTCGATGACCTGCTGAATGCGCGCGAGCACGCTGGGGCCGGCAAGCCTCGGCCCGCGCCCCGGCAGGACGCCATGCGCCTTGACATCGCGGGGATCGAGATTCGGTCGAGCGCGATCGGCTGGCGCGACGATGCGAGCGGCGATCAGCTCAAAGCGACCGTCGCCGAGTTCAAGACCGGGCGTATTGCGAGCGGCGTGCCGGGGAAACTTTCGCTTTCGGCAAAAATCGAGGGAATCAGGCCGCACGCGAGCCTGCAGATCAAGCTCTCGAGCGGCTACCGTCTCGATTTCGAAAAGCAGAGATTCGCGCTCTCGGGAGTCGATCTCAAGCTCTCCGAGGAGAGATCGGGCGGAAACGCGTTCGAAACCTCCCTCAAGGGCGGGATTGAGATCGATCTTGCCCCGCAATCGATTCAGTTCGACCTCGCCGCCGACCGCCTTGATGTCGACTCCTATCTGGGGGCGGCAAAGGGCAAGGCGGCCACGAGCCGCGGTGCGCCCGCGGCCGGAGCCGAACAGCCGATCGACCTCTCCGCGCTGAAGGGGCTCAATCTGAAGGGCAATTTGAAAATCGGTCAACTTACGATCTCGAACATCAAGGCGGAAAAAGCCGATTTTGGCGTGCGCGCCACAGGCGGCCGCGTAGACGTCGACCCGCTCGCGGCGAGCCTCTATCAGGGAACCCTCAAGGGAAGCGCGAGCGTCAACGCCAACACCAACCGTTTTTCGATGAAGGGTCAGCTCGCAGGCGTCGCGATCGGGCCGCTGCTTCGCGACGCGCTCAACAGCGATCTTCTGGAGGGCCGGGGCAATGTCGCGCTCGACGTGCAGACGGGCGGCGCAACCGTGAGCGCGTTGAAAAAAGCTCTCTCCGGCAATGCCAGCCTGGCGCTAACGGACAGCAGCCTGAAGGGCGTCAATCTGGACGAGTTGCTGCGCAAGGCAAGATCGCTCCGCGGATCGAATCCCCCGGCGGAGCAGGGGGCGGCCCCGGCCGAGCGGACCGATTTCACCGGGCTCGGGGCGAGCTTCGTCATAAGAAACGGTGTTGCGCACAACGAGGATCTCTCCGCCAAGTCGCCCCTGCTGCGCCTCGCCGGCTCGGGCGATATCGACATCGGAGCCAACTCGATTGCCTACCTCATGAAGGTTTCGGTGGTCGCTTCCTCGGGCGGCCAGGGCGGCAAGGATCTCGCCGAGTTGCGCGGCGTCACGGTGCCGGTGAAGATCACCGGCACGCTCGATGCGCCGCGCTTCCGCGCCGATCTGGGCGCGACGGTCGGCGATGCGGTGAAGCAGAGAGCCGAGGACAAGCTGAAAGAACGTGCGCAGGACCGGCTCAAGGGCCTTCTCAGGCGGTGAGCACTTTTGCCGGCAGGCTCATACGCTGGCAGGCCCGGTACGGGCGTCATGACCTGCCGTGGCAGCGAACGCGCGATCCGTATCGCATCTGGCTCTCGGAAGTGATGCTGCAGCAGACCCAGGTCGCGACGGTCATTCCGTATTACGAGCGATTCCTCGCGCGTTTCCCGGATGTGGGATCGCTCGCCGGCGCGCAGTTGGACGACGTGCTGGCGCTGTGGAGCGGCCTGGGCTATTACTCGCGGGCCCGTAACCTGCACGCGGCTGCGCAAACGCTGGCGGAATCGCGTGGTAGCCGGTTTCCGCGGACGAGCAAGGCGCTCGCATCGCTCCCGGGAGTGGGCCGTTCCACCGCGGCCGCGATCGCGGTGTTCGCCTTCGGCAAGCGCGAAGCGATCCTCGAGGGCAACGTCAAGCGGGTGCTCGCGCGTCATTTCGCGGTGCGCGGCTACCCCGGAGAGAAGCACGTCGAGAATCGCCTGTGGAAGCTCGCCGAGTCGCAGTTGCCCAGGAAGGACATCGAGCGCTACACTCAGGCGTTGATGGATCTGGGTGCAAGTGTCTGTACCCGAGCGCGGCCGGCGTGCGCAGATTGTCCCCTGAGGGCGAGCTGCGAGGCCCGTCTGCAGGGAAAAGTGGAA
>DATHJM010000456.1:0-4451 GCA_035489775.1 Burkholderiales bacterium | reverse complement strand
CGGTCGAGGTGCGTGGAGAGATCATCATGTACAAGACGGATTTCGAGCGCATGAACGCACGCCAGCGCGAGCGGGGAGAGAAGGAGTTCGCCAACCCCCGCAACGCCGCCGCAGGGAGCGTCCGGCAGCTCGATCCGAAACTGACCGCCGAGCGCCCGCTGCGTTTTTTCGCCTACGCTGTGGGGGACTCCGGCGGCACGTCGTTCCGGCGCCACAGCGAAGTTCTGGATTGGGTCGCAGACCGCGGCTTGCCCGTGTCTGCGGAGCGTGCCACGGTGCGAGGGCTGTCCGGACTATTCGCCTTTTACCGGCGCATGGGCGAAAAGCGGGATAAGCTGCCTTACGCGATCGATGGGGTGGTCTACAAGGTGAACCGTCTCGGCTATCAGCAGTCGCTCGGTTTCGTGTCGCGCGCGCCGCGGTTCGCGTTGGCCCACAAATACGCACCGGAAGAAGCAATCACCGAAGTGCTCGACATCGAAGTGCAGGTCGGCCGCACCGGGGTGCTCACGCCGGTCGCGCGCCTCAAGCCCGTCGGCGTCGGCGGTGTCACGGTTACCAATGCCACGCTCCACAACGAAGACGAAGTGCGCAGAAAGGACGTCTGGCGCGGGGACACCGTCGTAGTGCGGCGGGCGGGGGACGTGATTCCGGAAGTGGTGAGCGTCTCCAGAGCCGGTCCCCGGGCGCCGTCGGATCGATTCGAGATGCCCAAGCGGTGCCCGGTCTGCGGCTCCGAGGTCGTGCGCCTGGAAGGCGAGGCTGCGGCGCGCTGCACCGGGGGGCTGTTCTGCCGGGCGCAGCGCAAGCAAGCCCTGCTGCATTTCGCCTCCCGCCGGGCGATGGACATCGAAGGTCTCGGCGAAAAGCTCGTCGATCAGCTGGTCGACCTGGAGATCGTACGAACGCCCGCGGACCTTTACCGGCTCCGGGCGGGCGACCTCGCGGAACTTGAAAGAATGGGTGAGAAGTCGGCGCAGAACGTCATCGCGGCAATCGCGAAATCGAAGACCCCGGCTCTTGCCCGCTTCGTTTACGCGCTGGGTATTCCGGGAGTGGGAGAGGAAGTCGCCAGGATTCTCGCGAAACACTTTGTCGAGCTCGACGCGTTGCTTCGCGCCGACTGGGCCGCAATCGCCGAAAAGAAAAAACACATCCAGAAAGAGAACGCTGCGCGAAAGAGGCGGGGAGAAGCGCCGCTTCCCCCGGCCCTCGAAGGCATCGGGCCGGAGTTGATGGAGAGCTTGAAGAAGTTTTTCTCGCAGGAGCATAATCGGGAAGTCATCGCGCAATTGACTTCCGGGCGCGACGCGGTCCAGGTGCAAGCGGAGAGACCGTCCCATGCCGCGACGAACCAGGGATTGTCCGGCAAGACCTTCGTCCTTACCGGAACACTGCAGGACATGACCCGCGACAAGGCGACCGAACTGATCGAAAGCCGCGGCGGCAAGGTCATCGGTTCGGTGTCGAGGCAGACCGATTACGTCGTCGCCGGCGCCGAAGCGGGAAGCAAGCTCGAAAGGGCGCATGAGCTCGGCGTCGCCGTGCTCGACGAAACGGGTCTGCGAAAAATGCTCGAGGAGTCCAAGTCTTGAGAAAAGTCACGAAAGCCGTTTTCCCCGTAGCCGGCATGGGCAGCCGTTTCCTGCCCGCTACCAAGGCGAGTCCGAAGGAGATGATGCCCATTGTCGACAAACCGCTCATTCAATACGCCGTCGAGGAGGCCGTTGCGGCGGGAATCCGCGACATGGTCTTCATCACCGGCCGGACCAAGCGCTCGATCGAGGATCACTTCGACAAGGCCTATGAAGTGGAGGCGGAGCTCGTTGCGCGCGGGAAGAGCGAACTGCTCGAGCTCGTTCAGGGAATCATTCCAAAATCGGTGAACTGCATCTACATCAGGCAGTCCGAACCTCTCGGCCTGGGGCACGCGGTCTTGTGCGCCCAGCCCGCGGTCAACGACGAGGTGTTTGCCGTGATCCTTGCCGATGACCTGATCGACGGCACTCCCCCGGTCTTGCAGCAGATGACCGAGGCGTTCGAGCGCCACCAGTCACCGATGGTTGCCGTGCAGCAGATCCCGCGCGAGCAAAGCCTCCAGTACGGCATGGTCAAGACCGAGCCCGTGACCACCGACCTCGATCGCGTCATGGCGATCGTCGAGAAGCCCAAGCCGGAAGCGGCTCCGTCGAATCTCGCCGTGGTCGGGCGGTACATTCTGACGCCGCGGGTTTTTCATCACCTGGAGCAGGCCAGACCCGGAGCGGGGAGCGAAATTCAGCTCACCGACGCGATCGCCGCGCTGCTCGCGGAAGATCGCGTCCTCGCGTACAGCTTCAAAGGGACCCGGTACGATTGCGGATCGAAGCTCGGCTACCTGCAGGCGACCGTCGCGTACGGACGCAAGCACCCTGAGATCGGAAAAGAGTTCGAGAAGTACCTGAAAACACTTTGATGCCGCTCCGCGCCCGGGCGCTATACTTCCTGCCCAATGACACCCGACGAGGCGTGGAAAATTCTGGAAAGCGCGGATCGATTGTGCGACGAAGCGGCGGTGCGCGCCACGATCTCGCGCCTTGCCGCGGAAATCACGGCGAGCCTGAAAGACCGCTATCCCTTCGTGCTTGCCGTCATGGGGGGCTCGATTTTCTTTGCCGGCCATCTCCTGCCACGGCTGCGTTTCCCGCTCGAGTTCGACTACATCCACGCTTCGCGCTACGGTGACGCCACCTCGGGGGGCAAGATCGTATGGACGGTGGCGCCGCGGGAGAACGTAAAGGGCCGCACCGTGCTCGTGCTCGATGACATCCTCGACGGCGGCGAAACGCTGGCGGCGATCCGTGACCGCGTGAACTCGCTCGGTGCCGCCGCGTTCTACAGCGCCGTGCTCACCGACAAGGACATCGGCCGCGACAAACCCATCGTTCCCGATTTCGTCGGCTTGAAATTGCCCAACCGCTACGTGTTCGGCTGCGGAATGGACGTGTCCGGGGCCTGGCGCAACCTGCCGGAAATCTACGCGGTAAAAGACTCCTGAGCGCACATGCTCGCAATCATCGGCGGCAGCGGGCTGACACAACTCGCCAATCTCGATGTCTCTCGTCGCCAAGTGGTGCGGACCCCCTATGGGAAGCCTTCCGCGCCGCTCACTTTCGGCGCGATCCGCGGCGTACCCGTGGTGTTCCTCGCGCGTCACGGCGACGGCCATACCATTGCGCCCCACCAGGTGAATTACCGCGCCAACCTTTGGGCACTCAGGGAACAGGGTGCAGGCGATATCGTTTCGATCGTCTCGGTCGGCGGCATCCGCGCAGACCTCGGTCCGGGACGGATCGTCGTCCCGCACCAGATCATCGACTGCACCTGGGGCAGGATGCACACGTTCTTCGAAGATGAGGCGCCGGTCAAGCACATCGACTTCACCGAGCCGTACACCGACGAGTTGCGGAGCAAGCTTCTCGCTGCGGCGAAAGCCTGCGGCGAAGCCGCCGTCGACGGCGCGGTCTATGCCGCAACCCAGGGGCCGAGATTGGAGACGAGCGCGGAAATCGACCGGCTGCAGCGGGAGGGCGCCGACATCGTCGGCATGACCGGTATGCCCGAGGCGGCCCTGGCCCGCGAGATCGAGCTGTCCTACGCCTCGATCGCCGTGGTCGTGAATCACGCCGCCGGTCGGGGCGCGAGCGCCCGCGGCATTCCGCTGCAAAAGATCGAAGAAGTGCTGAAGGATGCCGTTGGCCGGGTGCGGAAGATCATAGAAGCGCTGGTGGCAACCGCATGATTCGCGAAGTCCTGAAAATGGGTGATCCGAGGCTGCTCGAGAAATCGCGGCCAGTAAAAGCGTTCGGCACGCCACACCTGCGCGAACTGATCGTCGATATGCGCGACACCATGGCGCAGCTGAACGGCGCCGGGCTCGCCGCCCCCCAGATCGGCGTGCCGCTGCGGGTGGTGATCTTCGGGGTCACGCGAAATCCCCGCTATCCCGATGCGGAGGAAGTCCCGGACACGGTGCTTATCAATCCGGTCATCACGCCACTGGGCGACGAGATGGAAGAAGCATGGGAAGGATGCCTGTCGGTGCCCGGCATGCGTGGCGTCGTGCCGCGCTTCAAGCGGCTGCGTTACGTGGGTTTCGACGAATCGGGCAATCCGATCGATCGGAGCGTCGAGGGATTCCATGCGCGGGTCGTCCAGCACGAGTGCGACCACCTCGACGGGATTCTTTATCCCATGCGTATCCGCGACATGTCCAAATTCGGCTTCGTCGAGGTTTTGTTCCCCGATCAGGAGCTGATCGACGAGTAGGATCGAGAGCTGATTCCTAGGCTTGCAGCGCCTTGAGCAGGTCGGTCTCGAGCTGCAGCACCGTTTTAGGACTGGAGAGCGCGGGGCCGGACACGACGAACACGTCCTCGGCGCGCTCGCCGAGCGTCACGATCTTGGCGGTG
>DATHJM010000455.1:0-7250 GCA_035489775.1 Burkholderiales bacterium | reverse complement strand
CAGCGAAATGAGCAGCAGCCCGAGGAGCGTTCGCGTCACGAAGCGCAAGGGATGCAGGCCGAAGAGCGCGGTCAGGCCGGCGAGGACGAGGATCGCGCCCAGCGAAAGGAGCACCGCGGCGCCGAGCAGCCACGGCAGGCTGGCGGAGTGCGTCAGGAAACCCAGTTCAGGGATGGGAGGCATCGCGGATCACAGCCCCATGTAGAGCTTGTGAATCAGCTCGTTGTTGGCGAGATCCTCGCGCGAGCGGCCTTCGTACTCGATGCGGCCGTGCACGATCACGTAGCCGCGGTCGGCGATGCGGATCGCCTGGTTGAAGTTCTGCTCGGCCATCAGCACTGTGAGCCTGTAGCTTTCCTTCAGTTCCCTGATCTTGTCTATGGTCTGGATGACCAGGATAGGCGCGAGGCCGACCGAGGGCTCGTCGATCAGGAGGATCTTGGGCGCGGTCATCAGGGCGCGGGCCAGCGTCAGCATCTGCTGCTCGCCCCCGCTCATGCTGCCGGCGAGCTGCTTTCTCCGCTCGGCCAGGCGCGGGAACATCGTAAAACAGAAATCCTGGTTCCGCGAGATGGCGGCGCGCGCCTTGGGACGGTACGCTCCGAGCAGGAGGTTCTCCTCGACGGTGAGCCGCGGGAAAAGCCGCCGCCCTTCGGGCACGAGCGCGATGCCGAGGTCCACGATCTGCTCGGGTGCGCGGCCTACGAGGTCGTGCTCGATGCCGTCGATCGTTGCACTGATAACGCCCGAACTCGGAGACACAATGCCCATGATGCACTTCATGAGCGTGCTCTTGCCGTTGCCGTTGGTGCCAAGGAGGGTCACCGTCTCGCCGTCCTTCACAGCGAGCGAAATGCGGTCGAGCACCTGCACCGCGCCGTAGCCCGCGCAAAGGCTTTCGACGCGGAGGCTATTCTCCAAGGTAGGCCTTCACCACTTCGGCGTCGCCGACCACGACTTGAGGGTCGCCGTCGGCGATCTTGCGCCCGGCTACGAGCACCGCGATGCGCTCGGAGAATTTCATCACCGCGCGCATCACGTGCTCGATCATGATGACCGCGACACCCTGCGCCTTCAGTCCGGACAGGAGCACCAGGATGTCGTCCACTTCCGAGGCCGAGAGTCCCGCCATCGCTTCGTCGGAAATGAGCAGCTTGGGCTTGGCCGCCATCGCCCGCGCGAGCTCGAGCTTTCTCATGTCCACCTGGGTGAGGCCGCCCGACATCGCGTGCGCCTTGCCCGCGAGCCCCACCTGCCCGAGGATGCGCATCGCCTCCTCGACGATCCGGCCGGCCGCGAGCTTCTCGTGCTTGCGCGCGGCGTAGAGGAGCGGTATGCGCAGATTGTCGAGCACCGTCATGCTCGCGAAGGGCTTGGGAATCTGGAAGCTGCGCGCGAGGCCCATGCGGATGCGCCTGTGCGCGGCATGTCCGCCGATGTCCTGTCCTTCGAAGCGGATGCTGCCTTCCTCGTTCCTGAGTGTTCCGGTGATGCAATTGACGAGCGTGCTCTTTCCCGAGCCGTTGGGCCCGATCAGCCCGACCCGCTCGCCGGGTCGCACGAGGAAATCGACGCCGTCGAGCGCGGTAAAGCCGCCGAAGCGCTTCGTGACACCTCTGACTTCGAGCAGCGCTTCGGCCATCAGCGCCCCTTGCGCCGCCGCCAGGCGTCCACCCAGCCCATGATGCCGTTCGGCGCGAGCGTGACGAAGAGCACCAGCAGCACGCCCACGATGAGCAGGTTCCAGGCAGACGACACCGTCACCTGCACCAGCTGCTGCACGCTGCCGAGCAACACCGCGCCGATAAGCGGCCCCACCCAGCTCATCATCCCGCCGATAAGCGGCATGGCGATGCTGTTCACCGCGTAGGAGAGACTGAAGGCGGAGCTCGGCTCGATGTACGAGAGGTAATAGGGAAAGGTGGTTCCCGCCATGCCCATCAGCGCGCAGCTCGCCATGGTCGAGAAAATCTTGAGCCTGAGCGTCGGCACGCCCGAGCACTCGGCGGCGAGCTCGTCGTCGCGGATCGCGGCCAGGCCCCGGCCCAGGGTCGATTTCTCGATCACCCGGGCGACGACGAGCGCGAACGCCGCCATCACCAGCTGCACCGCGTAGAGCAGGTGGATGTAGCGCGGCAGGCCGAAGGGAACTTCCTTGGGCTGCAGCACATAGGCGCCGCGCGCGCCGCCGACGTAATCCCAGTTCACGACGAAGATGAACAGCACCACCGCGAGCGCGAGAGACGCGATGGCGAAGAAAACGCCGCGCAAGCGCAGCGTGAGATAGCCCAGGCCGAGCCCCGCAAGGCCGGCAACCAGGGTTCCGGCGACAATACCCACCAACAGCGGCGCCTTAAAAGCATTGTAGAAGAAGACAGTGGTGTAGGCGCCGATCGCGAAAAATGCAGCCGAGCCGAAATTCACGTAGCCGGTATATCCGCCGAGAATGTTCCATGCCGTGGCGAGGATCACGAAGAGCAGCACCGTGTATGCGGCGGAAAAGAAATACTCGTTGGGGATGAGCTGTGTGACGGCCGCGAGCGCGATCCCGACAGCCATCATCACTGCGGCAAAGACCGTGTTGCTCATCGGCGGCTCATCTCCCCAGGAGCCCCGCGGGCCTGAACGCGAGCGTGGCGAGCAGGAGGCCGAACGACACCGCCGGCGCCCACGACGGACCGAAGAAAGTGGACGTGAAGGACTCGGCGAGCCCGAGCACGAACGCGCCGAGCAGCGTGCCCCAGATCGAGCCCATGCCGCCGAGCACGCACACGGCGAACACCAGTCCGATGAACTCGCGCCCGATCGCCGGCTGCACCGGCTGGATGACGATCAGAAAGGAACCCGCCACGCCCGCCGACGCGATCGAGATGGCAAAGGCGAGCTCCTTCACCCGGACCGGATTCACGCCCATCAGGCGCAGCGCGAGCTGGTCCTGCGCGACCGCGAGCACCGCGCGCCCGAAGAAGGTGTGCGTGAGAAACAGCTGAATCCCGATCACCATGACCATCGACACGAGGAAAGGCACGACCAGGCGCATCGGGAAATCGACCGGGCCGAGCCGCCAGGTGACGTCGCCATAACGGCTGCTCACCATCCGGTAATCCACGCCGAAGATCAGCACGAGCGCGACTTCGGTGATGAAGAGGATGCCGAAGAAAAAGGCGAGGCCCCTGAGCGATTCCTGCCCGCGGCGCTCGAAACAGTAGTAGTAGACCCGGTAGAGCACCGCACCGAGCAGGAAAAACAGCGGAGACACCGCCACCGAAACGACGATCGGGTCCAGGCCGAAGCGGTCGTTGACGATGTAGGCGATGTAAGACCCGAGGATGATGAAGCCCGGGTGCGCGATGTTGACGACGTCCAGCATCCCGAACGAGATCGAGATGCCGACGCTCATCGCGGCGTAGAACCCGCCGAGCAGCAGCCCGGCAATCACGGCGTTGGCGAGCAACGCCCCTGAGACTTCCATGCGCTCAAGACGGCACCGGCGGGTTTCCCCGCCGGCGCAGCTCAATCGTTATTTCTTGTTTTCGTGATAAGGCGCTTTCAGGTCCCCGGTCTTGTATTCCTTCGGGGAAAGCACGGTGAGACGCCCGGGTTTCTTGAACTGTTCGACGTCGTTGCCGACGATGCCGTGGTACTGGGTCATCATCACCCGGGGCGCGGCCCATTCTCCGTTCTTGGCGAATCCGACCTTGCCGACATAGGTGTCGAACGTGTTCTTGTGCATGTACTCGGCGAGCTTGGCCTGGTCGAGTCCCTTGGTCGCGGTGATCGCCTGATCGAGCACCTGCATCATCGCGTAGGCGTAGGGCGGCAGGTAGAAGCCGAGCGGGTCCACCTTCTCGACGATCGCGCGGGCCTGGTATTTGGCCAGGAATTGCTCGAGGAAGGGGAATTTTCCGCCGAGATCGGGCGCATAGAACTCATAGTTCACGACGCCGTTCAGGAGCGGTCCGAGCTGCGTTTTCAGCGCAGCGAACTGCGGCCCGACCAGCCCGCCGCCGAACATGCGCGTCTTCAGGCCCACTTCGTTCGCGGCGCGCACCATGCCCGCCGAATCCGGCGGATAGGAGGCGACGAAAACGACCTCGGGGTTGGTCGCCTGGATCGCGCGCACGATCGGCGAGTAGTCCACGGTGTTGGGCGGATAGGTCTTGTCGTATACGATTTTGAGACCTGTTTTCTTGGCGTGCTCGCGCGCGCCTTCCAGGGCCATCGCCGGGTATTCCGCGTCCGCGCCCACCAGCGCGATCGTCTTCGGCTTGGGGCTCATTCCCATCGCCGCGTCGAAGAAGCCCTGCGACCAGCCGACCGCCGGGTTCGGTCCCGCCGGCATGATCTGGAAGTAGCGGTCGTAGTTGAACTTGGAGTTGACGTTCAGGCCGAACAGCGTCATGAAGGTGAGATTTCTCTGCATCATGATCGGCATCGCGGGGGCGATGACGTTGGTGCCGTAGCCCGACACCACGAGGTCGACCCTGTCCACATCCAGGAGCTTGGTATAGATGCTCGGGACGGTGGCGGGGCTCGTCTGGTCGTCGTAATAGACGAACTCGACCTTGCGCCCGAGGATCCCGCCTTTCGCGTTGACGTCGTCGCGCCAGATCTCCATTGCGATCAGCGCCGCCTTGCCGTTGCCCGCGAGCGGCCCGGTGAGGCTCATGCCGAAGCCGATCTTGAGCGGCTGCTGCGCGAGCGCCGTGCCGGTCAGCGCGAGCCCGATGAACAGTGCACCCAGCACGCGCCTTGTATTGGTCAGAACACTATTGCCTAGCATGGTCTCCTCCTCGGTTGCGGAAAATCGGTGCGGGGGTTTCGAGGCTTCGCCTTCGTGCCCGCTTCCCCCCAGTGGCCTGTCCCGGCGATTATGAAAGCGCCCCGCTATTTGTCAAGGGATGCGGCCTGCAGTGGTGGGCCTTGCCCACCGGCCGCCTACCACAGGCGCTCGCCGCGCTCGATCCTGGCGAGCATCTCGATCTGGAATTCCTTCGGCCCGAAGCCGAAGCGCTCGCCCGATCGCTCGTAGAAAAACGGCCGGTCCGCCTTCAGGCTGAATTCGCGCATCCACGCGAGCAGCGCCTCGTCCGGGTCGCGCCCGGCCGAGCGCAGGATATACGCGGTTTTCGTTCTCCACCGGACCGGAATGATCAACACGCCGAGCCGCTCCGGCTTGAATTCCTCCGGAAACGGGCTGTCCTCCTGCAGCCACCCGCAGATGAAGTTCCGGCATGGGTCGACCGGCCGGCGCTCGTAGATGGTACAGCAGCCTTCTCCACGGAAGTGGCACGGCTGGCCCGGCTTCATCTCGTGGCCGAGGATCGTGCCCTTGACCCAGCCGTCGCAGCAGACCGTGCAGGTGCCGCACTCCCGCGCTGCGTGCGTCACGGAGACCGGGTTGATCGGCATCACCGCACCGCAGCACCTCTTGTATTTCTTGCCGCTGCCGCAAGGGCAAGGATCGTTTCTTCCGACGGGCATGGGGATGAGTCTAGCGCATGCGCTAGACTTGACGCACTCGTGTCGGTCTATTTCGTAATCCTCCTGTCGGTGCTTTCGAGCATCGCGCATCGCGGCAGCAAGGTGCTGGTGTCGCTCGACGCGCTCCACCTCGGTGCCAACTCCTTCATGGTCGGCGTTCTCGCCGCGCTGTATGCGGTGTTTCCGCTGCTGCTTGCGGTGTACGCGGGCAGGATCTCCGACCGCATCGGCGTGCGCTACCCGATCCTGCTCGGCTCGGTGGGGATCACGGCGGGCCTCTGCCTTCCGGCCCTGCATGGCGGCTTGATCATGTTGTTCCTGTGTCCGACCCTGATCGGCCTGGGTCAGGTTTTCTTCCACGTCTCGATCCACAACGCGGTCGGATCGATCGGCGATCCGGCCGATCGCGCCAGGAACTTCAGCACCTTTTCGCTCGGCCAGTCGGTCGCAACCTTTATCGGGCCGTCTCTGGCTGGCTTCTCGATCGATACGTGGGGTTTCCGGCCGACCTTCGTCGCGCTCGCCGGGATATCGTTCGCCGTCGTGCTGATCGCGCTCGCCTTTCCGCGCATGGTGCCGCCGCGCGGCGAGCATCACGACGAAAAACAGAAGCGGCGCGCGTTCGACCTGCTCAGGGAAGCGCCTTTGCGCCGCACGCTGATCATGAGCGGCGTGGCGCTCACGGGCATCGAGCTCTTTTCCTTCTACATGCCCGTATACGGACAGTCCATCGGGCTTTCGGCCACGCGCATCGGCCTTGTGCTCAGCGCCTACGCCGCCGCCGCGTTCGTGGTGCGGCTCCTCATGCAGGAGCTGGCGCGGCGTTTCACCGAAGCGGGCGTGCTGACCGGTTCGCTGTTCATCGCGACCGCGACCTACGCGCTTTTTCCGTTTCTCTCCGGGGTCCCTATGCTGGTGCTGACCGCGTTCCTGCTCGGCCTGGGCCTGGGCTCGGCGCAGCCGCTCACCATCATGCTGACCTATCACCACGCTCCGCCGGGGCGCTCGGGCGAAGCGCTGGGAATGAGGCTGACCGTGAACAAGATCACCCAGATCTCCATACCGCTCGTGTTCGGCGGAATCGGCGCGGTGTTCGGCCTGGCGCCGGTGTTCTGGGCCAATGCAGCTTTTCTCCTGGCCGGAGGAATCGTTTCGGTGAAGAATCTCAGAGAAGGCCGGGAATCCAGCGTTTCACGCGCGCGAGATATTCGCGGTAGGGATCCCCGAAGAGAGCAATGAGGCGCGCTTCGTCATCGCGCACGCGCCGGTCGAACCACGCGGCGTGGAACACGAACAAGGCCCCGGCGAGCCACGAGTCGAGCGCGAAAGCGAGCCCCGCGAGAAAAATCAGGTGCCCGAGGTACATCGGGTTGCGGCAAAAGCGATACGGCCCGCGCGCAACCAGGCGCTCCGGTGGAATGGAGACCCCGGGCCCGCCGCCGCCTTCGCGCAGGCGGTAATTGCCGACGAGCCGGTATTGCAGGTAACCCCACGCGAGCAAAGGCAGCGCCCAGAGATGAATCCGCGGGACGCCCTGCTGCAACGCGGCCTCGGCTGCAAGGATCACGATCGGCCAGAGAACGAAAGTGCGGTTCGAGGTGCTGGAAAGCCACCTCGCCGCAGCGCGGCCGGCCGCGCTCACACTGTCGCCGGCTCGGTCTTCGGCATGAACAGGATGAACAGATTCGCGGCGATGATCGTCCCCGCGAGAAAGGTGAACGTCGTGGTCAGGCCGTAGCTGTCGGCGACCAGCCCTCCGAGAAGCG
>DATHJM010000454.1:0-8475 GCA_035489775.1 Burkholderiales bacterium | reverse complement strand
GGGGCGGAACACCGCCGGGCACTCGAGCACGAGATGATCGACGCGGTCCGGACGCTCGGCCGCAAGCCACAACGCGACGCAGCCCCCGAACGAGCAGCCCATGACGTCGCTCGTACCGCCGATCACCTTGTCGATGAACTCGCCCATGAGTTTGGCAAGCCCCTGCATTGACGTCACCGCGCCGTGGGCGCTCGTGCCGTCGAACCCGGGAATGACCGGAACGTGCAGCGCGAACGATTTTGCGAGCCCTTCGAGCACGCGCGTCCAGCGCACTCCGCCCGCGGGGTGCAGATAGACGATCGGGCGGCCCTCGCCCGCGACGAAGTACGTGAGCTCTCCGCTCGAGAGCGGAACCTTGCGCTGCTGGGGCTGCATTGAAGCCCTCCTTCAGAGATCGCGCACGTGCGGGTGCACCCGGTCGCGGAACAACTCCATGCCGCGCCGGATCACCTCGTCGGGAAGCGTGCCGACCTTGACGGTGAAATTGAACACGCCGTGGCCGAGCTCGCCGTGGATGCGCTTGATCTGCGCGACCACGGTCTCGGGGCTCCCGCACAGGACCGTGCCGCGCTCGATCGCCTCGTCGAGGGTCAGCGTGCGGCGCTTGTCGAGGCGGCTCTTCCAGCGATCGCGGCTCTCTTCGTTCTCGAAATAGCGCGTCTTCTGCAGCACGATGCGCTGCGAAGCCTGCAGGCCGCCCATCAGCACCTCATCGAAGTACTTGAGCCCGTGCGCCAGCTGGCGCCGCGCTTGCTCGTCGGTCTCGGCGATGCAGGTGTGCATGCCGACGAGCACGTTCTCGGCCGCGGGCTCCCAGCCGTTTGCCCTCGCGGTCTCCTTGTAGATGCGGATGCATTCCTTGCCGCTCGGGAGGTCCGCGAGCAGCACCATGCCCATGGTCGCGCGCATCTCGGCGGCGAATTTCGCCGAGTCCGCGTTGCTCGCCGAGATCACCAGAGGCGGATGCGGCTTCTGCATCGGCTTGGGCCAGATCGACACCTGCCGGTACTGGAAGTGCTTGCCTTCCCAGCCGAAGGGCTCGGGCTCGGTCCACGCCTTGAGGATCAGCTGCACCGCCTCGCGCTGACGCTCCCAGGATTCACCCGGCGGGATGTTGTAGGCGAGGTACTCGTGCGGAATGCCGCGCATCAGCCCCGCGACCAGGCGCCCCCCGCTCATGCAGTCGAGCATGGCGTATTCCTCGGCGACGCGGATCGGATTGTTGAGTGGCACGAGGTTGCCGATCATCGCGATCTTCACGCGCTTGGTGGGATATGCCAACGCGCCGCCGATGAGATTGCAGTTGGCCATCATCCCGTAGGGGCTGAAGTGGTGCTCGTTGCAGCCGACCCAGTCGAAGCCGCAGCTTTCCGCGTGGATCATGCTCTCGACGTAGGTCTTGTAGAGCGCGCTCGCCTTCGCCGCGTCGAAGTAGCGGTTGGGGAACGGCCAGTCGTGCGACTCCAGCTCCAGATGCGTATAAGGCATCAGGTGGAAAAATGAAAATTTCAAATGCGGACTCCCGTTCCCGCTCTCGCGCAGCGCGGCGGCCCGGACTGTATACCGCATTCCCGGAGGAATGTCAGCGCCAGTGGAGTGGGCAATAGCCCAAGAACCCGGAGCGGGCGGCTACTCCTTGGCGCTCAGGCTCTCGGTGACGTCGTCGATCACGGCCAGCCGCGCCGGGCGGCCGGCGAACGCCAGATTGAAGGAGACGATTTCGACCTTGATCTGCTCCCCGTTCTTCTTGCGGTGCCGCGCCACGCGTTGCATGTAGGAACGGCTCGGGTCCTGGAAGTCCTTGAGCAGCTGGGCGATATCCTCCGGCGGGCGGAGTTGCTCCGCGGTCATCGACAGAAACTCTTCCCTTGAATAGCCGTAATGGTCGACGGCCGCCTGGTTGACGGCAAGAAAACGCAGGGTCTTGTTTTCCACGACCCACATCGGGCGGGGATGGATGTCGAACAGCATCCGGTAGCGCTCTTCGCTGTCTTCCAGGTCCTTCAGCGCGCGCGCCTTTTCCGTGACGTCTTTTCCGACCCCGCGGTATCCCTTGAATTCGCCATGCGCGTCGAAAACCGGCTCGCCGGTCACGCTCAGGTAGCGCAATTCTCCGGCATTGTCCGGCGCCATGTATACGAAGTCGCTGAAAGGCTCGTGACGCTCGAGTTTCTCGCGGTGCTGCCGCCAGGCTTTCTCCGGAAGCGACCCCACTCCCGGAAGCTCCCAGCGCGCCTTGCCGATGAAAGCTTCCGGGTCGATTCCCCGTTTTTCCACCCCGGACAGCTCGACGAACCGGAAATTCTCATCCTGCACCCAGTACCAGTCCGAGCTCAGCTCCACCATGCGGCGGAACCGGGATTCGCTCGCCTTGAGCGCTTCTTCGGCGAGCTTGAGCTCGGTGATGTCGTAAATCAGGGCTACGAAGCACTGCGGCGACCCCGAGCCGTCGCGCAGCGACGTTCCCGCGACCTGGACCCAGAGGGCCGAACCGTCTCGGCGCAAATAGCGCCTTTCGTGGACGCGCGCGCCGGGCCCCGCGATGAGCTCCAGCCGCAGCTCCTGTGTGGACTCCAGATCGTCGGCATGGGTGATGTCCCGCACGGTTTTTTGCAGCAACTCCTGCTCACCGTAGGCGAGCATGCGGCACAGGGCTTCGTTTACGCGCAGAAAGCGGCCTTCCGGCGATATGACGGCGATTCCGACCGCGGCCTGCGCGAGTAGCGAGCCGAACAGAGCATCACCGTCGGGAACGGTGAGGTCTCCCGGCGGACGCGTATCCGGTTTCATGATCCCTCGGGCCCCCTCTTGTGCCGAGCGTGGTAGTGTGACACCGATCGGAACTTGCGCGTATGAACTATGTTACTAGGCCGCCCCTTCCCGTGAAGCCGCTCTCGCTGTTCGCCGCAATCCCGGTTGCGATGCTGCTCGGCGTGCACGCCTTCGCGCAGAGCTATCCGGCAAGGCCGGTGCGCATGGTCGTCCCATTCGCAGCGGGCGGCGCCGTGGACACGGTCGCGCGGGCGCTCGGGCAGAAACTCACGGAGACGTGGAAGCAGCCGGTGATCGTCGACAACCGCCCCGGCGCCGGCGGGAACATCGCCGCCGACCACGTCGCCAAGGCGCCGGGAGACGGCTACACCTTGCTCATCACGACGCAAGGCTTCGCGATCAGCCCCGGCCTCTACAAGAAACTTCCGTTCGACGCGGCAAGGGATTTCGCGCCGGTGACGCAGCTCACCTCTTCCTTCGTGGTCCTCGTAGCCAATCCGCAGCTTCCGGCCGCATCGGCAAGGGAACTGATCGCGCTTGCCAAGTCCAGGCCGGGTGCGATCAACTACGGCTCCACCGGTATCGGGGCGCCGCCGCACCTGCTGGGGGAGCTTCTCAAGAGCATGACCGGCACCGACATGCTGCATGTCCCCTACAAGGGCGACGCGCCGCTCAGCCAGGCACTTCTCGCGGGTGAAGTGCAACTCGCGTTCATGCCGCTCGCCGGCGTCCTGCCCCACATCAAGTCCGGCCGGCTGCGCGCGCTGGGCGTGAGCAGCAAGGCGCGCTCGGCAACGATGCCGGAGGTGCCGACCCTGACCGAGGCGGGCATTCCGTTCGAATTCATCGGCTGGCTCGGCATATTCGCGCCCGCAAGCACGCCGCGCGACATCGTGATTCAGATCCAGCAGGACACGGGGAAAGCGATCGTTACGCCGGACATGCGCGAGCGCTGGCCTGCTTGGGGTTACGAGCCGGTCGGCAGCACGCCGGCGGAATTCGCCGCCAAATTGACCGCCGACGTCGCGACGTACGCCAAAGTGATTCGCGAATCGGGCATTCCGCTCCAGGAATAAGGGAATCAATCAACGCCCGAGCGTTTCGTTCAGCACCCGCGCAAGCCGCACACCGGCTTTCCTGATCTGGATCTCGATCACGGGCGCCGCCTTCGCGTAGTAAGTCTGGTCGATCGCCACCACGCTCACGATCTTGCTCGAGCATGAAGCCACCACCGGAAGGAGCGGATAGACGATGTCTCTCGCGATCCTGTGGCTCTCGCCGATCCAGCCGGAAATCGAGCCCTTTTCCCAGGCGTTCCTGTCGCTGTCGGCGATCGCCGCTGAAGCGATGGAGCGCTCGCCGCCGCGGTCCGCGACCAGCCTGCGCACCATGCTGACGTCCCAGACGGCATGCAGGTTGAGGGTGCCGTAAGGCGGGTTGTCGCGTTCCCCGAAGAAGGACACTTGCACCCTGTTCCCGCCGCGGTCGCCGCGGTTGGCGGCGTGCAGCGGCTGATGGATGTCACCGACAATGTGCACGACCCACTTGAGCGCCTCGGTTCGCTGCCCGGGTCTCGCCCGGTCGTTGCCCAGGATTTCGATTTGACGGGCGAGTTGCGCGGAAGCGCATCGGCCGCCACGGCAATACTTCGCGTAGTCCGCGGCTTCGCAAAGGGGCACGTCGTCGTAATGCCAGGAACCGCGCCGCTTGCCCCACTCTGTGTCCTTGATTTCATCGGCCCAGTTCGCGACTTCGCCGAGCGTGTACCGGCCGGAGAGCTGACCGTCCGCCATCCGGTCGGCCTCCAGAAGATCGAGAACTCGCGACTGCGCTTTGGGGTTCAGATACCGCTCGGCAATCTCGCCGACCATGCGGTGGCCTTCCGGGCCCCACGCAAGAGCACCTCGCGCCAGCAAAAGCGCGAGCAGGGCGCAAAAGATCCGCGAGTTCAGCAAGCGATTGCGACGCCCGTCACTGCGGCTGAAAGCCGATGTCGCGCGCGAGCTTGCCGTACTTGGCGTAGTCGCTCCTGATCATGTCGCCGAAGTACTCCGGCGGCTCCGTGACGATGATGAGTCCGGAGGTGACCATTTTCTCGGCGACGTCCGGTTGCTTCATCGCCCCATTGATTTCATCGTTCAGCCTGACGACGATTTCGCGCGGCGTCGCGGCCGGCGCGACATAGCCGAACCAGCCCCGCGAATCGTATCCGGGAACCGCGTCGGCGAAAATCGGCAATTCGGGCTTGTTCGGCACGCGCACCGGGTTGGTCACCGCGATGAGCTGCGCGCGGCCCGAGAGCACGTGAGGGGACAGGGTGGAGTAGGAGCCGACGCCCAGCTGGACCTGCCCTCCCAAGACGTCGGTCATGGCCTGCGCTACACCCTTATACGGGACGTGCGTATAAGTGAAGCCCGCCATCACGCGCAGCTGCTCGAACGCAAGGTGGGGAAAACCGCCTTCGCCGTTGGTGGCGAGGGTGAGCCTGCCCGGGTTGGCCTTGGCCCAGGCGATCATCTCGGCCGCGGTCTTGAACGGCGTTCCGGGATTGGCGACCACGGCCAGGTAGTTAGTCGCGATGATCGCGACCGGGACGAAGTCCCTCAGCGGATCGTACGGGATCTTCTTGTACGTGTGGGGGGCGACGACGAGGTTGCCGCCCTGGCCGACGCCGATCGTGTACCCATCGGGCGCTGAGCGCGCGAGAATCTCCAGGCCGATCTGGCCGCTCGCGCCGGCGCGGTTCTCGACGACCACCGGCTGGCCCATTCGCTCGGCCATCTTCGCGCCGATGAGGCGCGACAGGGTGTCGGCAGCGTCCCCAGGCGGGAAGGGAACGATCACCTTGATGGGCCTGGACGGGTAAGACTGCGCGAGCGCAGCAGGGACGAACCCTAAGGCGAACGCAGCAAGCACGAATACGCGGAGTGGTCTCATCCTCGCTCTCCTCACCCGTTCTGACAATCCATCATTTTACGAGCGGTGACCACCACTGTCATTCCCGCGGGTCTCCATCTGCAATGCTTTCGCGAGCCACGATGAGACGATCGCCTGGATCGCTTCCTCGCGTCCGTTGTAGAAGTGATCGCAGTCGGGGACGATTTCCACGTCACACCGACCGGCGGCGCGCGCCTTGAAATCCTCGGCGGGGTAGTTTTCCCGCGATTCCTTGTCGCCGCGGATGTAGAGCGTCGGGCATTTGATCGTCGGGGCGAGCGCGAGCCCGTCGGGCGTTTCCGTCAGGCGGTCGAGGTAGCTCGCCGCGCTGACCGCGTACCACCACCCCGGCATCAGCATCAGCTCCCGTCCGCGCCCCGACGCGACAAGCTCCCTTGCACGCGCGGTGAATTCCTCGATGCGGCCCTGCGCCATCAGGCCGGCCTTGCTGGTCCGCTCCAGAATGTTCCTGCCGCCCATGTGCGCGGAGAGCAGCACAAGCGCCGGCGTCCGAGGATGATCAGCGACGTGCTGCAGGGCGAGCATGCCGCCGTTGCTGTGCCCGATCACGACCGGAGCGGGAAATCCGCGCGCAGAGAGCCAGTGTGCCGCCGTGCGGTTGTCCTCGATGCCCTCGCGCGCGGACTGGAACGCACCGCCCTCCGGGGTGCGGCTGTTGCGCGTGCTGAGGATATCGTGCCCGCGACGATTGAAAGCAAGGCAGGCCAATCCGAGCTTCACCAGCACCGGAGGCAGGAAACGCAGCGCGCCAACATAGAAATTCATGGTGTTGCCGTGAAACAGCAGTGCCGCGCCCGCCGCCCTGCCCTCGGGCTCGTAATACAGGCCGTCGAGCGGAATCGTATCGGTGGGGATGGCGACGAGCTCGGCGCGCACGCGGCTACTTCGGGGGAATCACGGGCAGCACCACGCTCGCCGGCCGACCTTGACCGAAATGCAGCGTGACCTTGCCGCCGAAGATCGCAGATGGCCTGTCGCTCTGGTCGTCGTGGATGAAGGGCCCGCAGCCGCGCATGGGGTTTTTCATGTTGGAGAGGGACGCGGCCTCGCCGTCGTGCTCGTAATCCTTCCCACGGATCGTGAGCGCGATGCGATAGCCCGCCGGGACGACGATGCAGGTCGGCCAGATCTCGATATCCAGCTCGACCACTTCGCCCGGCTTCAGGGCCTGCTTCTGGTCGTGCGCGTGGAAAGGGCGATAGGGCAGCGAGCGTTTCGGATCGAGCTTTCTGTGCGATGCGCGCAGCCAGCCCTGCCCGACGGGCGTGCGCGGGTCGAGCGCCCCGTAGAACGAGACTTCCTTTCCCTTCTGGTCGAAGACACGCAGCACGGCAAAGATATCGGCGTCAGCAGTCGGGGAGGAAACGTAAAGCTTGAGCGCCGAAGGCCCGGTGATTTCGGTCTCGCGCTCGAGCGGCGGGGTGGAGAAGGTCACGCCGTCGCCCGTCGCGTCGTAGACGATGGACCGTTCGCCGGCGAACGGGGTCGTCGATAGTCTCATTTGCTTCGGATCGAGATGGAAATGCGTCCACTTCGTGCGCGCGAGCGGCCATTCGTCCTCGTGGCGCAGGACGAATTTTTCGCCGGGATGCCTGACCTGCAGCTGCACGCGCGGCTGCCTGTCCCAGCCGTTCTTTTCACCTTTCAGAAAATAGTCGAAGAAGCGCATCTGCAGTGCGACCCCATAATCTGTGTAGAACGGTGCCCAGTGCGAGCCGCCATGCACCTCCAGCCACTTCTGCTTCGACGCGGCCCCCACGAACCCCTCGAAGTTGCCGCGCGTGTGCAGCCCCTGCCCGCCCCAGTTCGCCGCCGAGAGCAGCGGCACGGTCACCTTGGAAAGATCGGGGCTGCGCTCGGCGTAGTACTGACCCCAGAGCTCGCGCGAGAGGAACGCCTGCCACATGTCCTCGCGGTTCTTCTCCAGCTCTTCCGGCGGCAGCGTCTCGGGACCGCAGACGAGCTCGCCCGTGACGCCGCTCTTCGCGCCACGCCCGCCCTGGCCGTGCTGCACAGTCTTCACCTGCATGTCCTGCCAGTTCTTGCGAAAGCTGCAGATGATGCCGCCGTGGCGCGCGCTCTCGCGGTAGGCGTCGTTCCAGCCTTCCCACACGCAGATCGCCGCGAGGTGCGGCGGCTGCGACGCGGCCGCGCGCCACTGGTTGCTCGCGTAGTAGGAAATGCCGTTCATGCCGACTTTGCCGCTCGACCAGGCTTGCGCCGCCGCCCACTCGATGCACAGGTGGATGTCGCGGGTCTCGCGCGCGTTGTTGTGGCACAGATAGCCCGGCGAGCGCCCGGCGCCGCGCGAATCTATCCTGATGCAGGCGTAGCCGCCCGGCACCCACTTTTCCGGATCGACCACCTCCCAGTTGGCGTACCGATTGGTGCTGCCCGCGACCGCGTCGGGATAGTCGCGCGCCATGATTTCCCACGCGGTCTTGTAGCCCTCCTGGAACGCGAGCCCCTTGCCGTAAGGCCCATAGGAAAGTATCACCGGATAGCGGCCCTGCGCCGCGGGACGGAACACGTCGGCGCGAAGCACCACGCCGTCGTCCATCTCGACCGGCACGTCCCAGTCGATTTTCATGAGACGCGTGAGGGTCAACGCCCGATCCGGGTATTGGCGAGCTCGAGCCGGTCGGCGAGGTTGCGCGCCAGCGCGCGGGTCAGATAGAGCTGCGCACCGAGGCTCATCTTGCTGAATGCATCGGGTCTGAATTTGGCGAGCAGAAGCTCCGTCAC
>DATHJM010000453.1:0-3423 GCA_035489775.1 Burkholderiales bacterium | reverse complement strand
CTGCCTTGGAGACTTTCCAAAGCAACCATGAGGGAGCTTTGATAGAACGCGTGCATGGAGCCAAGAAGCAGCGAATTTCGTGGATCATCGTAAATCCCGGGGGGGCTGACTCATACCAGCGTGGCGTTACGCGACGCTTTGGCAGCGGTCGAGATCCCTTTCCTCGAGGTGCATTGTCGAACATCTACTCAAGAGAGCCATTCCGGCGTCACTCGTACTTTTCCGACCTCGCGGCCGGTACGATCTGCGGATTGGGTAGTCGCGGTTACGATTTTGCGCTGCAGTTCGCTCTGCACCCAAACTGAGGGCTTGTTTCGGAATCGCTTCCGAAAGCTCCGAAAGCTCGCGGAAACGGGCGTTCATTCCCGGACCGGAAGGAGGGCAGCATGGATTTGCGTAAACTAAAAAAACTGATCGACCTCGTCGAAGAGTCCGGCATCGCCGAACTGGAGATCACGGAGGGCGAGGAGAAGGTCAAGATCGTGAAAGGCGGTTCAGGCGGAAAAGACGTCGTTGTCCTTTCCCAGGCTGCCTCAGCGGCGAGCCCGCACGCTGCTCAAGGTTCGACCGTTTTGACAGCCGCAGCGGCTTCGCCCCCTGCCTCCGCTCAAGGGGAGGCGCCGACAGCACTCGAAGGGCATATCGTCAAGTCGCCGATGGTTGGCACTTTCTACCGGTCGGGTTCCCCCGGCGCAAAGCCCTTCGTCGAGGTCGGAGATACGGTCAAGGCGGGACAGGCCATCTGCATCATCGAGGCGATGAAACTGATGAACGAAATCGAGGCCGACAAGGACGGCGTGATCAAGGCGATCATGGTCGAGAACGGTCAGCCGGTCGAGTACGGCGAATCCCTGATGATGATCGGCTAGCGTAGCGGATCCTGAAAGGGGAATGCGCCAGGGCGCGCCTGCCATTCCCCATATCAGAGGTCGCGAAAAACCGCCCATCAAATCATGTTCGAGAAAATTCTGATTGCCAATCGCGGGGAGATCGCCCTGCGGATCCAGCGCGCATGCCGTGACATGGGCATCAAGACCGTGGTCGTGCATTCCGAAGCCGATAGCGAGGCGAAGTACGTGAAGCTCGCCGACGAATCGGTGTGCATCGGACCGGCGGCATCCAGCGCGAGCTATCTCAATATACCGGCCATCATCAGCGCGGCGGAGGTGACTGACGCCGAGGCGATTCACCCGGGCTATGGGTTTCTCGCCGAAAACCCGGACTTTGCCGAACGCGTGGACAAGAGCGGCTTCATTTTCATCGGCCCTCAAGCGGAGACCATCCGGCTGATGGGCGACAAAGTGAACGCAAAGCAAGTCATGGGCAAGGCCGGAGTGCCGTGCGTACCCGGCTCGGACGGTCCGCTGCCCGATGCCCCGGAGGAGGCGTTCAAGGTCGCGAGAAAGATCGGTTACCCGGTCATCGTAAAGTCAGCGGGCGGGGGCGGCGGGCGAGGCATGCGTGTCGTGCACACGGAAGCCGCGCTCAAGAGTGCCATCAGCGTCACGCGCGCGGAGGCCGGGGCGGCCTTCGGCAACTCCACCGTCTACCTGGAAAAGTACCTCGAGAATCCGCGGCACATCGAGGTGCAGGTGCTCGCCGACGGGCACAAGAACGTGGTCCATCTCGGCGAGCGGGATTGCTCCATGCAGCGGCGCCACCAGAAAATCATGGAGGAGGCCCCCGCACCCGAGATTACGTCGAAGCTGCGCACGCGTATGGGCGAGCGCTGCATCGAGGCCTGCAGAAAGATCGGCTACCGCGGCGCCGGCACTTTCGAGTATCTCTACGAAGAAGGTGAGTTCTACTTCATCGAAATGAACACACGCATCCAGGTCGAGCATCCGGTGACCGAAATGATCACCGGTGTCGATATCGTCCAGGAGCAGATCCGCGTAGCCGCGGGCGAGAGGCTGTCCGTGCGGCAGAAGGACATCGAATTTCGCGGCCACGCGATAGAGTGCCGCATCAACGCCGAGGATCCGTTCCGCTTCACGCCATCCCCCGGACGCATCACGTCCTATCACCCTCCCGGGGGACCCGGCATCCGGGTCGATACGCATATTTACCAGGGCTATACCGTCCCGCCCAACTACGACTCGCTGATCGGCAAGGTCATCGCCTATGGGCAGGACCGCGATCAGGCGATCCGGCGCATGCGCATCGCACTCTCCGAAATGGCAATCGAGGGCATCCAGACCAATATCCCGCTGCATCAGGAACTCCTGCTCGACAACCGCGTCATCAAAGGAGGGGTGAACATCCATTACCTCGAGCAGAAACTCGCCCAGCAAAAAAAGCGCGATACCTCAAGGTAGAGGATCGAACGCGTGACGTTTACCGCGCTCGTCCTGGAAGTGAAAGCGGAGGAGGTCGACCTCCTCTCCGATGCGCTGCTCGATGCGGGCGCGCTGTCAGTAAGCTGCGAGGATGCCCGGGCGGAGACTGCAGCGGAAGAGCCGCGTTTTGACGAGCCGGGTGAGTTCGTCTCCTGGCCCCGGGTGAAACTCACCGCGTTGTGCAAAGTCCAACCCGATCCCGGACAATTGCTCCTGCAGGCGTGCAATCTGGCCGGTGTCGCAGTACCGGTCCACGAGCTGCATAGCATTCCCGACGAGGATTGGGTCGCGAAATCGAGGGAACAGTTCGGGCCGATCCGGGTTTCGGCGCACTTGTGGATCGTGCCGACCTGGCGGACATCGCCTGAGCCCGATGCGATCAACCTCGTACTCGATCCCGGGCTCGCATTCGGCACCGGCAGCCACCCGAGCACGCGCCTGTGCCTGCAGTGGCTCGAGCGCCACATCACCGGCGGGGAAACGGTTCTCGACTACGGCTGCGGTTCCGGTATATTGGCGATCGCTGCCCTGAAGCTCGGTGCGCGCCGCGCAGTCGGCGTGGACATCGATCCCGAGGCCGTAGTGGCGGCCCGGGCCAACGCCCAGCGCAACGGCGTTGCCGGCGAATTCCTAGAGGGTCGCGCACCGCTTACGTTCACCGCAGATGTCGTGATCGCCAACATCCTCGCCAATCCGTTGAAGCTGCTCGCTCCGATGCTCGCATCGCGATGCAGGCACGGCGGAGAGATTGCGCTCTCGGGAATCCTGTCGGACCAGGCTAGCGGGGTCGAGACCTGCTACTCGCCCTGGATCGCGTTCTCGCCACTCACCGAGGCGGAGGGCTGGGTGTGCCTCTCCGGGGTAAAGCTGTGAGCATGATCACGCGTTGCCCGGATTGCGCCACCGCGTTTCGGGTGACCGAGCCGCAGCTTCGTGCGCGCGCGGGCCGGGTCCGCTGTGGGCGTTGCGGTGCCCTGTTCGATGCGCTTGCCGCGTTGAGCTCGGATCCGGCCAGCCGCCCCCGGGAGGACTCTAAAGCTCCTGCGATTTCAGCCAGCATGGCAGTCCTGCTCGACACCGAGAG
>DATHJM010000452.1:0-17199 GCA_035489775.1 Burkholderiales bacterium | reverse complement strand
ATTCCGTCCGCTCCCAGACCCACCCAGGCGAAAAAAGCGACAAGCGCGATATGCCGTCGTGTCTTCGTGTCCAAGGGATCGAGCGGCTTGCCGAACAGCCTGCGGCGCAGGTTCGCAAGCGCGCTCATGAGCGTGCGGGGGCTGCCTTGCCCGATGCGATGGCCTTTTCGAGGCGGCGCGCGAACACGGTCATTTCCTTGGCTGCCTGCAGGTCACCCTTGTCCTCCGCGACGTCGATGCCTTTGCGGTAGGCCGCGAGCGCCTCGTCGGCCCGTCCTCCCTCGGCGAGTGCTTTTCCGAGCAGTTTCCACGCCGCGGAATAACCGGGGTCCTTCTCGACGGCGGCTCTGAGGTGCGCGATGGCCGGCTCGAAATCGGCGTTTTTCAGGTATTCGCCTCCCAGGGAGAAGCGCAATAGGGCGCCATCCCTGGGCGTGCCCACGAGCTTCAAAAGATTGGCAATCTGAGAAGTCATTGGAATGCGGGGAAGCTGGCGCCTCCCCGCCGAGCGCGGATATTATAAACGCTCGCCTCCATGGACTTTACGCCCGATATGGCAAGATCGACCATTTCCACCCCGAATGCACCGGCTGCGATCGGCACCTATTCCCAGGCGGTGCGCGCCGGCGGCACGCTCTATCTTTCCGGCCAGATCGGGCTCGACCCGGCAACCGGGCAGCTCGTCGACGGAATCGAGAACCAGATCCATCGTGTTTTCGGCAACCTGAAGGCCGTTGCCGAGGCCGGCGGCGGATCGCTCGCCGATGCGGTCAAGCTGACGATCTATCTGACCGACTTGTCGCATTTCGCCCGCGTCAACGAGATCATGGCCCGCTATTTCGAGAAGCCGTACCCGGCGCGCGCCGCGGTCGGCGTTGCGGCTCTCCCGCGCGGCGCGCTGGTCGAAGCGGATGCGATCCTCGTGCTTCAGGGTTGACACCGGGATCTAGGGATCAGGCGTGCGGAAGGCTTCGGCTCGATCTTCGGGCAGCCGGACGGTTGCCGCGAAGCTCGACAAGCTCGGCATCCGTCGCGAATTCGATCTCGTGCTGCACCTGCCCTTGCGTTACGAGGACGAGACGCGCGTCACGCCGATCGCGAACGCGCCTCCTGGTTTGCCCGTCCAGGTGGAAGGCACGGTGCGCTCGACGGAGATCGTGTACCGCCCGAGGCGCCAGCTGGTTTCGCGCATCGAGGATTCAACGGGCGAACTGGCGCTGCGCTTCTTCAATTTCTTTGGAAGTCAGGCCAAGGCGCTTGAGCCCGGCGCCACGGTGCGCGCATTCGGTGAAGTGCGCACGGGCTTTTTCGGCGGGGAGATGATCCATCCGCGCTTTCGCGTGCTGCATGGGCCGACGCCGCTGCCGCAGGCCTTGACGCCCATCTATCCGACTACCGCCGGGCTTGGGCAGGGATCGCTTCGGAAGATGATCGAAGCAGCGCTCGCGCGCGCCCCGCTCGATGACACCCTGCCCGAGGGCGTTTCGAAGCCGCTCGGGCTGTGCGGATTCCGTGAGGCCGTCGACTCGCTGCATCACCCGCGTCCCGGGGCCGATGAGGCCGGGCTTGGCGCTCGCACCTCTCCCGCGTGGCGGCGCATGAAATTTGACGAGTTGCTCGCGCAGCAGATCTCGATGCGCAAGTACTACCGCGAGCGAAAAGCCCGCGCGGCTCCGCCGCTTCTGCGGCCGGACAAGGAGCGTTGCCACACCGCTGTTCTGGTCGAGCGGCTGCCGTTCCGGTTGACTCGCGCGCAGCAACGGGTATGGAAAGAAATCGAGGGAGATCTTGCGCAGCCGCATCCGATGCACCGGCTGTTGCAGGGAGACGTCGGCAGCGGCAAGACCGTCATTGCCGTTCTCGCCGCGCTGCGCGCCGTCGAGAACGGCCTGCAGGCCGCGGTCATGGCGCCGACGGAAATTCTCGCTGAGCAGCATTTCCGCAAGTTCAGCGAATGGCTCGGCCCCCTGGGGCTGGGAGCAGCGTGGCTCACCGGAAGCCAGACAAGGAAGGAGCGCGAATCCGCGCTCGCCGCCGTTGCCTCGGGAAAAACGCCGGTCGCAATTGGCACCCATGCGCTGTTCCAGGAACACGTGCAGTTCCGCTCGCTCGGCCTCGCCGTGGTCGACGAGCAGCATCGCTTCGGCGTTGCGCAGCGCCTCGCCCTGCGAAGGAAAGGAGCCGAATCGCACCAGCTCATGATGAGCGCGACGCCGATTCCGCGCACGCTCTCGATGAGCTACTACGCTGATCTGGATGTGTCGGTCATCGACGAGCTGCCCCCGGGCAGAAAACCCGTCGTCACCAAACTTGCAGCCAGTTCGCGCCGCGAGGAGGTCGTGCGGCGCATCCGCGAGTCCTGCGCCGCGGGACGCCAGGCATATTGGGTATGCCCGTTGATCGAGGAGTCGGAGCAGTTGCAGCTGCAGACCGCACTCGAGACATACGCCACCCTGAAGGCAGAATTTCCCGAGCTCGAGGTGGGACTGATTCACGGGCGCTTGAAACCCGCGCAGAAGGCGCAGACGATGGCCGCGTTCCTCGCCGGCAGCATCAAGCTGCTGGTGGCGACGACAGTGATCGAAGTAGGCGTGGACGTCCCCAATGCTTCGCTCATGGTGATAGAGCATGCGGAACGCTTCGGACTTGCCCAGCTGCACCAGTTGCGCGGGCGCGTGGGCCGGGGGGCGGAGGAGTCGGTGTGCGTGCTGCTCTACCAGAAACCCCTGGGTGAGGCGGCCCGCAGCCGGTTGCGCGTGATCTTCGAGAATTCCGACGGCTTCGTCATCGCCCGCGAGGACCTGATGCTGCGCGGGCCCGGCGAATACCTAGGGGCGCGCCAGAGCGGGGCGCCTCTGTTGCGCTTCGCCGATCTGGAAAAAGACACCGATCTGGTCGAGGCGGCGCGCGGGACCGCGGAGGAGCTGCTGCGCGATAGTCCCGAGTCGGCAGAACGGCACCTCGAGCGCTGGCTCGGTGGGCGCGCCGATTTCCTAAAGGCCTGAGGCCCGCGGGCTACAATGCGCTCACCATGAATTTCGCCACTCTCGCTGCCAGGCTGACGCTGTACGAGCGCCTGATGCGGCTCGACAAGCCGATCGGCACGCTCCTGTTGCTGTGGCCCACGCTGTGGGCCCTGTGGCTCGCGGGCGACGGCAACCCGGAGGGACGGATCGTGTGGATCTTCGGGCTGGGGACGCTGCTCATGCGCTCGGCGGGCTGCGTGATGAACGACCTCGCGGATTGGCGCTATGACGCTCGCGTGGAGCGCACTCGGAACCGACCGCTCGCGACCGGGTCGGCGAGCCGGCGCGAAGCCTGGATTCTCGCCTCGGCGCTGACGCTCACCTCCTTCGGGCTGGTGCTGTCGCTCAACCAGCTCACGGTGCTTCTCTCGTTTGCCGCGCTCGGACTTGCGGCGACCTATCCCCTGACCAAGCGATTTCTCGCGATTCCGCAGGCTTATCTCGGAATCGCGTTCGGCTTCGGCATTCCGATGGGGTACGCCGCAATACTCGGGACCATCCCGGCCGAGGGCTGGTGGCTGCTGCTTGCCAACATCTCCTGGGCGATCGCCTACGATACCGAATACGCGATGGTGGATCGCGACGACGATCTGCTCATCGGCATCAAGACGGCTGCGATCACCCTCGGCCGATACGATGTGCCTGCCGTAATGGTTTGCTACGGCGCGATGCTCGCGCTGCTTGCGGGCATCGGTGTGCACCGTGGGCTGGGTCTGGTCTACTATCTGGGTCTCGCCGGCGCGGCCGCATTCATGGCGTATCACTATCGCCTCATCCGCGGCCGCGACCGGGAAGCCTGCTTCAGAGCCTTTAATCAAAACAACTGGGTCGGCGCAATCATTTTCCTGGGAATTTTTGCCGACTTTGCTATAAGGCACGGAATTCCATGGACCTGAATCTCGCGGGACGAATCGTCCTCGTCACGGGCGGAAGCAAGGGAATCGGGTTCGCGTGCGCCGCGGCCTTCGCAGCTGAGGGCGCGCGCGTGGCAATCTCCTCGCGCAATCTCGACAATCTTGCCGCAGCGAGCAAGGCGCTCGAAGTAAAGGGTCACGAGGTCGTGACGGTCGCCGCCAATCTCACCGATCCGAAATCGGCGCCGGAGCTGGCGGCAGAAGTCGAGCGGCGCTTGGGGCCGGTCGAAGTGCTCGTCAATTGCGCAGGCGCGGCGAAACGTTATGCTCCCGCCGATCTCGACATGCAGGCCTGGCACAACGCCATGGATTCGAAGTACTTCACCTACGTACACGCGATGCAGGCGGTGCTGCCGGGGATGGTTGCGCGAAGGCGCGGCGCCATCGTCAACATCGTCGGTCAGGGCGGCAAAGTGGCGAATGCCAGCCACCTGCCCGGAGGGTCGGCCAACGCGGCGCTGATGCTGGTTTCAGTGGGGCTCGCCAGCGCCTATGGACGCCAGGGAATCCGCGTGAATGCGATCAACCCGGGTGTGACCCTGAGTGAACGCGCCAAGGCGGGGCACGCGGCGGAAGCCAAGACGCTCGGCATCACCGAAGAGGAAGCCCGCCGGCAGGGTGAGCAGAAGATACCGCTAGGACGCTATGCGCGACCCGAGGAGGTAGCGGCGGTCGCCGTGTTTCTCGCGTCGGACCGTGCGAGCTACGTTACCGGGGCTGTCGTCTCGATGGACGGCGCCGCCACACCCACGATCGTGTAGAAAGATGAGATACCGGGATCTGCGCGATTTTCTGTCGCAGCTCGAGCGCGCAGGCGAGCTGAAGCGGGTGCGCGCCGAGGTCGATCCAAAGCTCGAAATGACCGAAGTCTGCGATCGCGTGCTAAAGGCGGGCGGCCCGGCTTTGCTGTTCGAAAAGCCCAAGGGCCATACGATCCCGGTGCTCGGGAATCTGTTTGGCACGACGCGCCGCGTCGCGCTTGCGATGGGCGCAGAAATAGGCACGGATCCACGCGAGGCGCTGCGCGACATCGGAAAACTCCTCGCGTTCCTCAGGGAACCGGAACCCCCCAAGGGGTTTCGTGACGTGATCGAGCGCTGGATTCCGATCGGAAGACAGGTGATGCACATGGCCCCGAAGGAAATCTCGGGCGCTCCGTGCCAGCAGGTGGTGTGGGAGGGGGCGGACGTGGACCTTGCACGCCTCCCGATCCAGACGTGCTGGCCCGAGGACGCAGGACCGCTCATCACGTGGGGATTGACGGTAACGCGCGGGCCGCACAAGGCGCGCCAGAACCTCGGCATCTACCGCCAGCAGTTGATCGCGCCGAACAAGCTCATCATGAGATGGCTTCCCCATCGCGGGGGCGCGATCGACTTTCGCGAACACTCCGAGACGCGGCCTGGCGAGCCCTTTCCGGTGGCGGTTGCGCTCGGTGCCGATCCCGCGACGATTCTCGGTGCGGTCACCCCGGTGCCGGACACTCTCTCCGAATATCAGTTTGCCGGGCTGCTGCGCGGCTCGCGCACCGAGCTTGCGACCTGTCTTGGCTCGGATCTGCAGGTGCCGGCGTCAAGCGAGATCGTGCTCGAAGGCGCGATTCGGCCTGGGGAGACGGCGCTCGAAGGTCCATTTGGAGATCACACCGGCTATTACAACGAGAAGGAACCCTTTCCCGTGTTTACGGTGGAGCGCATCACCATGCGCCGCGAGCCGGTCTACCACTCGACCTACACCGGCAAGCCCCCGGACGAGCCGGCGGTGCTGGGCGCAGCGCTGAATGAAGTGTTCGTGCCGATTCTTCAGAAGCAGTTTCCAGAGATCGAGGATTTTTACCTGCCGCCGGAGGGGTGCTCCTACCGGCTTGCCGTGGTGAGCATGAAAAAGCAGTACCCCGGGCATGCCAAGCGGGTGATGTTCGGCATCTGGAGCACTTTGCGGCAGTTCATGTATACCAAGTTCATCATCGTGACCGACGATGACGTCGATATCCGCGAGTGGAAGGAGGTCGTGTGGGCGCTGACGACGCGCGTGGACGCGAATCGCGACGTGCTCATCGTCGAAAACACCCCGATCGACTATCTCGATTTTGCGAGCCCGGTCGCGGGGCTCGGATCGAAGATGGGAATCGACGCCACCAACAAATGGCCCGCGGAAACTCTGCGCGTCTGGGGGCAGCCGATCGCGATGCGGTCCGATGTGAAAAGTCGAGTCGACACGCTCTGGAAAAGCCTCGGTTTGTAGCGGGGTACAGGCAAGAAAGATCGGGAACAAAAAACCGGGAGAGCTCCCGGCTTTTTAGGGGGCTGAGTCGCGCTCAGAACTTGAAGATAGCGTCGACCGAGATCATTTTTGCGTTGGCTCTGCCGGAACAGCTTACAACGCTGGGGGTGCAAGCGCTGCCGACCCTGCCGAAGTTCTCGTACTCGATGCGGAAGCCGTTCTCACCGCCGAAAAAGTATTGGAGCCCGAGGCCGGACAGCAGGCCGGTTCCGCGACCTATGACGCCGACGCCGTTATTCCCGACAACAGTGCCCGCATTGTAGAAAGTTATTCTTGACTGGGAAAAGAAGGCCCCCAATCTGCCGTAAAGGGAGAAATTGTCGGTAAAAGGAATCGTCGGCAAAGCAGAGAACCCCCAGCCCGTTACTTTGTAGTCGTCCAGCTGGGTGACATTTGTACTCGCATTCGTGTATCTATACTGAAATTTGCCGAGGGAAACATAGCTCACCTCGGTCGCCCAGTTCCTGTTGATCTGGTAACCGAGAAATCCCTTGAAACCCGCATCGAACTCCTTCTTGGTTTCATCGATACCGGCTATTCCGGCACTGAAATCCGCCGGATAGAATTGGATCCGGGAATAGCCGACTCCCAGGCCCGCGTACCAATAGTCCGCGGCATATGTGGAGCACACGCCCGACAGCAGCAATGCTGCCACCGTGCAACGCAGAGCAGGGTGTTTCATCGAGCAGGCCCCTTTCTCCCCTCTTGAATGCCCAGATCCAGTCTGAAAATCGAGTCTGAGCAACACCGCGGCACTGTAATCCAAGGGGGAAACTTGTGTCAAGCCAAGACTTTGGCCAACCTATGTAATCCAACTTCTGCACATTGGAGGTTTATTCTCGGAATTTGGATACTTATCGCCGCAACAAACGAACGTCGCCCAGGACGAGACATCCGATAGCGCCATCCATTCCAGATGAGCAGGCGGCGGTATCACACGGCGTTGGCCCAGGGTGCAGCATAGGATTCGTCCTTGTGTCCCTGCCGGTAAGGGACAACCCGGGAGAGAGCAGAGCAAGGGCGGGGCTTGAAATTTGCCGACCTCACCCTTATCATTGGCACTCGTTGGAGAGGAGTGCTAACGCGTAGTTTCCCCAATTCATTCATGGCCACACGTAGGTTAGTGACCGCTAACTCGTTCAATATAAAGGAAGACATCCAATGATGACCAAGATTCGACCCTTGCATGACCGCGTCGTAGTGAAGCGCCTCGATGCGGAAAACAAGTCTGCAGGCGGGATCGTGATACCCGACACCGCCGGAGAAAAGCCCGATCAAGGCGAGATCGTCGCGGTCGGCAAAGGCAAGATCCTCGAAGACGGCAAGGTGCGCCCGCTCGACGTCAAGGTCGGCGACCGCATCCTGTTCGGAAAGTACTCGGGCCAGGCCGTGAAAGTCGAAGGCACCGAATATCTGGTGATGCGCGAAGACGACATCATGGGCGTCGTCGCCAAGTAAACCAACCAATCCAATATCAGGAGCAAACAATGCCTGCAAAAGATGTACGTTTCCACGAGTCCGCGCGACACAAGCTGCTCGCCGGAGTCAACATTCTCGCCGACGCGGTCAAGGTGACTCTCGGGCCCAAGGGTCGCAATGTAGTCCTGGAGCGCTCCTTCGGTGCGCCGACCGTGACCAAGGACGGCGTGTCGGTCGCCAAGGAAATCGAGCTGAAGGACAAGTTCGAGAATATGGGCGCGCAGATGGTGAAGGAAGTCGCGTCGAAAACGTCGGATGTCGCGGGGGACGGCACGACCACTGCGACCGTGCTCGCGCAATCAATCGTGAAAGAAGGCATGAAGTTCGTTGCCTCCGGAATGAACCCGATGGACCTGAAACGCGGGATCGACAAGGCGGTCATTGCCGTGGTCGAGGAGTTGAAAAAGCTGTCCAAGCCCTGCACCACCAGCAAGGAAATCGCCCAGGTCGGCGCCATTTCGGCCAATGCGGACAGCGAGATCGGCAAGATCATCTCCGATGCCATGGACAAGGTCGGCAAGGAGGGCGTGATCACAGTCGAGGATGGCAAGGGTTTGCAGAACGAGCTCGAGGTGGTCGAAGGCATGCAGTTCGATCGAGGGTATCTCTCGCCGTATTTCATCAACAACGCGGAAAAGCAGATTTCCGTGCTGGAGGACCCCTACATTCTTCTGCACGACAAGAAGATCTCGAACATCCGTGAACTGCTGCCGATTCTGGAGCAGGTGGCCAAGTCCGGCAAACCGCTTCTCATCGTCGCCGAAGAAGTCGAAGGCGAGGCACTCGCGACGCTGGTGGTGAACAACCTGCGCGGAATTCTCAAGACCGCCGCAGTCAAGGCTCCGGGGTTCGGCGACCGTCGCAAGGCCATGCTCGAAGACATTGCCATACTCACCGGCGGGCAGGTGATCGCCGAGGAAGTGGGCCTGACCCTTGAGAAAGCGGGCCTCAAGGATCTCGGGCGTGCGAAACGCATCGAGGTCGCGAAGGAAGAAACTACCGTCATCGACGGAGCTGGCGATCCCAAAGCAATCGAAGCGCGGGTCAAGAACATCCGTACCCAGATCGACGAAGCAACCAGCGACTACGACAAGGAGAAGCTGCAGGAGCGCGTAGCCAAGCTCGCGGGTGGCGTTGCGTTGGTCAAGGTCGGTGCGGCGACCGAAGTCGAGATGAAAGAAAAGAAGGCGCGCGTCGAAGACGCCTTGCACGCTACGCGCGCGGCGGTCGAGGAAGGCATTGTCGCCGGCGGCGGCGTGGCCTATATCCGTGCCAGGGCAGCGCTCGACAAGCTCAAGGGCGAGAACCCCGATCAGGATGCGGGCATCAGGATCGTGATGCGCGCGCTCGAGGAACCGCTGCGCCAGATCGTGGCCAACGCCGGTGCCGAGCCCTCCGTCGTGATGAACAAGATTGCGGAAGGGAAAGGCAACTTCGGCTTCAACGCCCAGACCGAGCAGTTCGGCGACATGGTCGAGATGGGCGTGCTCGATCCGACCAAGGTGAGCCGCACCGCCCTGCAAAACGCGGCTTCGGTCGCCGGGCTGCTGCTCACCACCGAGGCGATGGTCGCTGAGCTGGTCGAAGAGAAGAAGAATGCCGGAGGCCATGCCCATGGCGGAATGGGCGGAATGGGCGGAATGGAAGGCATGGATATGTGATGGTGGCCTGAGCGAGGCGAGCAGAGCGCGCCTCGCTCAATGGCCGTCTTCTCCGCGAAAGCGGGGATCCAGCGACCGCATAGAAAAGCCCCGCTTCGGCGGGGCTTTTGTTTTCGGCCGCCGGCAGCAGAGCAGCCATCCGTACGATGGCTTTGCTACACTGACACCGCACGGTGGAGCTCGTGTGCCGAGCCGCCTAGTGGGGAGCCGACTCCGGGAGGGTCCATGATCCGGCCAAGTATCAAGGGGCAACGTCTGGTAGCCCTGTTCCTGCTGGGTTTTCTGCTGTTCAACTACCCGCTTCTCAATCTTTTCGCCGGCCCCGGCCAGGTGTTGGGCATCCCGGTGCTCTATGTCTACGTGTTCGCGGTGTGGGCTCTGCTGATCGCACTGATGGCGCTGGTGGTCGAAAAGCGCAATGACTGAGCGCCAATGGGAGGTGTTGGCGATCTGACGCCTAGAGCCATGCTCACCGCGCCTGTCATCGTCATCGCTTCCTTCGCCTACGTGGGGCTGCTGTTTGCGATCGCCTATTACGGCGACAAGCGCGCCGACGCAGGGCGCAGCATCATCGCCAATCCCTACATCTACGCGCTGTCGCTCGCGGTCTACTGCACATCCTGGACCTTTTACGGTAGCGTAGGGCGCGCGGCAACCAGCGGCATCGGCTTCCTGCCGATCTACCTCGGGCCCACGCTGATGGCGGCGTTGTGGTGGTACGTCATGCTGAAGATCATCCGCATCAGCAAGCAGAACCGCATCACCTCTATCGCCGACTTCATCGCCTCGCGCTATGGCAAGAGCCAGATGCTGGGCGGCCTTGTGACGATCATTGCCGTGGTCGGGATCATCCCCTACATCGCGCTGCAGTTGAAGGCGATATCCGGTACCTTCCTGATCGTCCTTCAGTATCCCGCGTTCGCAACGCCCGAAAACCAGGGTGCGCCACTGTTTCTGGGCGACAACACTTTCTACATCGCAATGCTACTCGCCGCGTTCACCATCCTGTTCGGCACCCGCCACCTCGACGCCACCGAGCGCCACGAAGGCCTGGTCGCGGCCATCGCGTTCGAATCGCTGGTGAAGCTACTCGCCTTCATCGCGGTGGGGCTGTTCGTCACGTTCTGGCTCTACGACGGCTTCGGCGACATCTTCGGCCGTGCGAGCCAGACGCCCCAGTTGAGCGCCCTGCTGACGCTCGGGGGCGAGAGCGGCAGCTACGCGACTTGGGCCTCGCTCACTTTTCTCTCGATGGCCGCCATCATGTTCTTGCCGCGCCAGTTCCAGGTAACGGTCGTGGAGAACGTCGACGAGCGTCACCTGACCAAGGCGATCTGGCTGTTCCCCCTCTACCTGCTCGCGATCAATATCTTCGTGCTGCCGATCACTTTCGGCGGGCTGCTGCACTTTCCGGACGGCACGGTGGACGCCGACACCTTCGTGTTGACGCTGCCGATCGCGGAACGGCAGCCATGGCTGGCGCTGTTCGCTTTCATCGGCGGGCTCTCGGCTGCGACCGGCATGGTGATCGTCGAAACCATCGCGCTCTCCACCATGGTGTGCAACGACCTGGTGATGCCGCTGCTGCTGCGCTTGAAGGCGCTGCGGCTGACCGAGCGGCGCGATCTCTCCGGGCTGCTGCTCGGCATCCGTCGCGGCGCGATCGTGCTGATCCTGGTGATGGGCTATCTCTACTTCTATCTGGCCGGGGAGGCCTATGCGCTGGTTTCCATCGGCTTGATCTCGTTTTCGGCGGTAGCGCAGTTCGCGCCGGCGATCATCGGCGGCATCTTCTGGAAGGGCGGTACGCGCACTGCCGCGTTCTGCGGCCTCGCAGCGGGCTTCCTGGTCTGGACTTATACGCTGCTGCTGCCTTCTTTCGCCAAGTCGGGCTGGCTGCCGATCACATTCCTCTCCCACGGGCTGTTCGGCACGGATCTTCTCAAACCGCAGCAGCTGCTCGGCCTGCAGGGGCTGGACGACATCACGCACTGCCTGTTCTGGAGCATGCTTGCCAACATCGGATGCTACGTCGGCGTATCGCTGATCAAAGGGCCCAATGCGGCCGAGCACGGGCAAGCCACGGTATTCGTCGATGCTCTCAAGCACCCACTCGCGGCCCCCGGTTCGCGCTTCTGGCGCGGCAGCGCCTCGGTCAACGACTTGCTGCTGATGGTGGGCCGTTTTCTCGGTCCGGAGCGCGCGCACGAGGCGTTTGCGGCCTACACCCGCAGCCGCGGCGCACGATCGGTCGAAGGGCTCTCGGCCGACGCCAACCTGGTGCACCACGCAGAATCGCTGCTCGCCGGCGCCATCGGCAGCGCTTCGGCCCGGGTCATGGTCGCTTCGGTCGTGGAGGAGGAACCTCTGGACATCGACGAAGTGATGAACATCATCGACGAAGCCTCGCAGGTTCTCGCCTACAGCCGGCAGCTGGAGCAGAAATCCCAGGAGCTCGAGGCGGCGACCAACGAGCTGCGCGGCGCGAACCAGCGGCTGCAGGAGCTCGACCGCCTGAAAGACGATTTCATCTCCACCGTGACGCACGAGCTGCGAACGCCGCTCACTTCGATTCGCGCGTTCTCGGAGATCCTCAATGACAATCCCCGCCTGGACGAGGGCGAGCGCGCGAAGTTTCTCGGGATCATCGTCAAGGAATCGGAGCGCCTGACTCGGCTTATCAACCAGGTGCTGGACCTCGCCAAGATCGAGTCCGGTGCGGCGGAGTGGCACTCCAGCGAGATCGACATGCGCGAAGTGCTCGAGGACTCGGTCACCGCGGTGAGCCAGCTGTTCAAGGAGCGGAAAATCGACCTGACGGTCGAGCTGCCGCAGAAGGTACCGGGCATCGTCGCCGACCGTGACCGCCTGATGCAGGTGATGCTCAATCTGCTGTCTAACGCTGCCAAGTTTTCCGAGCGAGCGCCGGGGGCGGTCACCGTATCGCTCGCCCAGCAGAGTGGCTTCCTGCGCGTGGAGGTGAAGGACAACGGCATAGGCATCAGCGCCGCCGACCAGGAAGTCATCTTCGAGAAATTCCGCCAGGTAGGCGATACGCTAACCGGCAAGCCGCAGGGCAGCGGGCTGGGGCTGCATATCAGCCGCCGGATCATCGAGCACTTCGGAGGCCGCATGTGGGTGAAGAGCCGTCCTGGCGAAGGCGCCTGCTTCTTGTTCACCCTGCCGCTCGCCCGCGGGCTCGCGCTTTTCAAGGCTGCGTGAGGAGCCCGCCGGAGCCATGAGCCACCGGATTCTCATCGTCGACGACGAGCCGAACATCGTCGCCTCGCTCGAATTCCTGATGCGCGGAAGCAACTACGAGGTGCGGGTCGCGCGTGACGGGGAGGAGGCCCTGCGGGGCGCCGAATGCTTCCGGCCGGATTTAGTCCTGCTTGACGTCATGATGCCGCAGAGGAGCGGGTTCGAGGTATGCCAGAAGATCCGCGAGAACCCAGCCTTTCGGGGCGTGAAGATCGTCATGCTTACCGCCAAGGGCCGCGACTTGGAGAAGCACCGGGGACTTGACTTGGGGGCGAACGCTTACGTCACCAAGCCGTTTTCCACGAAAGAACTCATGAGCACGGTGCGCGGATTGCTGCACACCGCGGATGAGCCGGATACAGTCCGCCGATGAACGACATGCACCCCGATCAACAATCTCCGATCGCCTATGTCGTCGACGACGACGAGTCAATCCGCGCGCTCTGGCGATGGCTCATGGAATCGAACGGTATCGCAGTGAGGACGTTCGCCACGGCAGCGGAGTTCATCGAGTCTTATCGGAACGGCGATGCCGGGTGCCTCGTGCTGGATCTCAAGTTGCCCGGCATGAGCGGTCTTGAGCTGCAGGAGTATCTCAATCGCAAGGACATCGAGATTCCGATCGTTTTCGTCACGGGGCACGGCGACGTGCCGGCCGCCGTGAGCGCGATCAAAGGCGGCGCAATCGATTTCATCCAGAAGCCGTTCAGCTACAGGGACGTGCTTTCGGTCATTGAAAAGGCATTCGAGCGCGATGCCAAAATCCGCGAGAAGCGGACCAGACGGTCTCTCATCGCCGGTCGCCTTGCGAGTTTGACCGACCGCGAGCGCGAGGTGCTGCAGCGCGTCATCGATGGCAAACAGAATAAGGTCATTGCCCGCGAGCTGGATATCAGCGTCAAGACAGTCGAATTTCATCGCGCCAAGATGATGGAAAAGGCAGGCGTGCACTCGGTGGCGGAGTTAGTCCAGATTGCAATGCAAACTCGCGAACCCGATCGCAGCCGTCTTGATGCCTGAACTTTTTCCGCGGGGCCGGCCGCAATCGCCGCAGGGAATTCTTGGCGGGCAGGCGGATTGCCCTTATAATCCGCGCTCTTTTCCGCGCGCTCCGGTTTCCGGACGCACCGGCCCGGCCAAGTAGCTCAGTTGGTAGAGCAGCGGACTGAAAATCCGTGTGTCGCTGGTTCGATTCCGGCCTTGGCCACCAATCACCCGGTGGCGATCTCTACCAGGAATGGCGGGGGAGGATCCATGCGTAAGTTGATATCGCCTGCGGGCGTTTCCGCCCTCGCGATTGCATTTTCCGTGGGCATCGCGCGCGCGGATCCCGTCAGGATCCGCGCGGCATGGGTCGTCCCGGTAGCGAACTGGCCGTCGATCATGTTCGAGAAGGCCGGCCTCGCCCGACACGCGGGCAAGTCCTATACCTTCGAGGCAGTTCGATTCTCGGGCACGTCGCCGATGATCGCAGCGATGGCGAGCGGCGAGCTGGAGATCGCCAACCTGGCCTTTCCTTCGTTCGCTTTGGCGGTCCAGAACGCCGGAATGAACGATCTGCGGATCATTGCCGACGAATTCCAGGACGGGGTCGAGGGGTACTACAGCGACGAATTCTTCGTCCTGAAGGAGAGCCCGATAAGGTCGATCAAGGACTTGAGGGGCAGGACGCTCGCCACGAACGCCGCCGGAAGCAATATCGACATCGTGATGCGCGCCGCGCTGAAAAAAACCGGGCTTGACGAAAAGAAGGACGTCAGCTTCGTCGAAGCCGCTTTCCCGAATATGAAGGCGATGCTCCTCGAGAAGAAGGTCGATCTTATTCCCGGAATCGTGCCGTTTTCGTTCGACCCGGAGCTACGCGCCAGGTCGCGGGTGCTGTTCTCGCAGAAGCAAATCGTGGGACGTACGCAGATGATCCTGTGGGCTGCGCGCGAGGACTTCATAACAAAGAACCGCGCCGCACTGGTGGACTTCATGGAGGACGCTCTGAGGGCGGCGCGTTGGTGGACGCGCGCGAGGAACCACAAGGAGGCGGTCGAGATCGCCGCCAGGGTGAGCAAGCGCCCGTCCCAGTCGTTCGAGAAGTGGCTGCTGGTGAAAGCCGGTCAGAATGGAGACTATTATCGCGACCCGAACTTACGCCCGAATCTCAGGGCACTACAGGCCAACGTCAGGCTGCAGCATGAGCTCGGGTTCCTTAATGCGGACATCGACGTGAGGAAGCACGCCGATCTGAGTCTCGTCCGCGAAGCGGGGAAGCGCCTCAAATGATCTGGTTCGGCGCAGCTAGCTCTTGATTTCTTCCGCGGAAATAAGAGAGTCGAAAAAAGTGATGCGGCTCGCGGCAACCGATCTTCTGAATTCTTCGTAGCCGGCCTTGTGCTTCTCCTGAAGGGCCGCGATTTCGCGACTGAAGTCTTCGGTTCGGCCCAGGGATGCAACTTTTTCCAGCACCTCGCTTACGGCGCCGTACGGCGGCAAGGAATCGCGGTCGTAGCGCTTGAGGAGTAGATCGAACAGGGTTTCGATTCCCGCGGCACGGTCGCAGAGGTCAAAGGAAAGGTGCAGGGAGTAGTCGCCGACCGTTTCGACCTGGTGCGGCGTGCCGCTGCGCAGGAACAACACGTCTCCGGGGTGCATGACCAGCTCGGCATCGAGTGGCCCCATTTCCGATTCCCCCAGCTCGACCAGGTGGGTCCGTCGAGGCGATTGGCGTTTGTGCAGGCGCCACTTTTTTGCGCCCGCAAGATGAATCGCGAGCACGTCATCCGTGTCCAGATGACCCCGGTATGCTTCGCTGCCCCGCTGAGAAAAGAACACCACCGCGTTGCTGAAGGTGCATGAATGTGCCCGGTCGAGGGCGGTTGCCAGCAAGTTGACCTGCGGTTCCAGGATGTCGACGCCTTCAAGCAGGCACGCGGCTCCGTTTTCCAGATGCTGCTGCAGCAAAAGACGGTTGACGAACTTGATCTGACGTCGCTGCACGATCTTGAAACAGCGCGCCGCGCGCAGATCGACGAGTTGACCGCGGTCGATGATCTGCACGAAGTCCAGATCCAGGAAGGGATTGTTGAGGTGCTTGCGGAGATCCTCGAGCCGGAAGATCGTCTGGTTCTTGACCAGCTCCCGCTGGTGAAGGAATGTGCGCTCGGGTGAAAGCGCCAGCGCCTGTTTGAAGAAAAAGTCCCGGACTTGCCGCAGCTGCGGGGGAAGCTCGGTCATATTCGCTGCTCCCAACGCAAATGGTTTGGGCGGAACGTCTTGGCCGCAGCTGTTCCTGCGGGCCTCCGAACTTGCTGGCTTATAATAACAGGTTGCGCAAACCTCTCTCGCCATGCAGCTATTCACGCTCGGGTTGAACCACCAGACCGCTCCGCTTGCGATTCGCGAGCGCGTGGCGTTTCACGCCGAGCGCCTTAAATCGGCGCTTGCGGAGCTGACCCTGCGCGAGCCGGTCAGGGAGGCTGCAATCCTTTCGACATGCAATCGCACCGAGCTTTACTGCGCGCTGGGCGAGCCGCAGGCCGCACTCGAGTGGCTCGCCGGCTATCACAGCGTCCAGCCCCAGGAGCTGAAGCCTTACCTCTATACCTTTCCGCAGGGCGAAGCGGTTCGACACGCATTCCGCGTCGCCTCCGGCCTCGATTCCATGGTGGTCGGCGAGCCGCAGATCCTCGGCCAGATGAAAGAGGCGGTTCGCGTCGCCGAGTCTGCCGGCACGCTCGGGACACTTCTCAACAAGCTTTTCCAGCGCTCTTTTGCGGTGGCGAAAGAAGTGCGCAGCAATACCGGTATCGGTGCCAACGTCGTCTCGATGGCGGCTGCCGCAGTGAAGCTCGCCGGCCGGATATTTCCGAGCCTCGCCGAGCAGAGAGTGCTGCTGGTCGGCGCCGGCGAGATGATCGAGCTCGCCGCGACCCACTTCGCTGCGCAGCAGCCGCGCGGCATGGCGGTGGCGAACCGCACGCTGGATCGTGCTCAATTGCTTGCGCGCCGCTTCAACGCCGAGGCGATCGAGCTGCGCGACCTGCCCGAGCGCCTGCCGGAATACGACATCATCATTTCCTGTACTGCGAGCTCGCTGCCGATCATCGGCAAGGGCACCATGGAGCGCACGATCCGCGCTCGCCGCCACCGCCCGGTATTCATGGTCGACCTTGCCGTCCCCCGGGACATCGAAGCCGAGGTGGCGGAGATGGACGACATATTTCTCTATACCATCGATGACCTCGCGGCGACGGTGCGCGAGGGCATCGATGCGCGCCAATCTGCCGTCGCGCAGGCCGAGGCGATCATCGAGTCGCAGGTTGGGTCCTTCCTGCACTGGATGAAGACGCGCGAGATGGTGCCTCTCATCCGCCAGCTGCGCGAATCCGCCGAGGAAGCGCGCTGCCGCGAAGTCGAGCGCGCGGTGCGGATGCTCGCCCGCGGCGACGATCCAAAGGCAGTGCTCGAGGCGCTCTCGCACGGCCTTACCAACAAGTTGATGCACGCTCCTACCGAGGCCCTCAACCAGGGTGGCGAGGCGGCCGAGTCGCTCAAGGAGCTCGTAGCACGCCTGTATCGCCTGCG